>DASVSL010000014.1:0-13616 GCA_036388095.1 Saccharimonadales bacterium (SeqCode)
GCCATGTTCGCTGGCAAATATAAGCTTCGCAACCTCATTGGCATCATCGACCGCAATAACATTCAGATCGACGGCAACACCGAATCTGTCATGCCACTCGAAGATTTGCGTGGCAAGTGGGAAAGCTTTGGTTGGCACGTCCAGGAAATCGATGGCAACAATATCGAAAGTGTTGTTGATGCCTGTTCGATGGCCCGTGCGGTCGTCGAAAAACCGAGTGTCATCATCGCGCACACCATTCCCGGCAAAGGGGTGCCATTCATGGAATATGACTATCACTGGCACGGTATGCCGCCCACCAGCGCGCAGGCCAAAGAAGCATTACAGAAGTTACGCACGCTTGACGGCAAGATACAGGGAGAGCACGAATGAGTCAGCTAAAGCTTTCTACTAAAATTGGTCATAAGGACATTGAAATAGAGCCAATCCGAAAAGGTTTTGGTCGTGGCCTAAAGCAGGCGGGTGATAAAGACCCTAACGTTGTCGCGCTGTGTGCTGATTTGACCGACTCGACACAGATGTCGTTCTTTAAAGAGGCCCATCCGGAGCGTTTCGTCGAGGTCGGCGTTGCCGAGCAGAATCTGGTGACGGTCGCAGCGGGTATGGCCGCCATGGGCAAAATACCATTTACGAGCAGTTACGCGGCGTTTTCGCCTGGCCGTAACTGGGAGCAAATCAGGACGACGGTCTGTTTGAACGAGCAGCCGGTTAAGATCGTCGGCAGTCACGCGGGGATTTCAGTTGGTCCGGACGGCGCGACCCACCAGATGCTCGAGGACATCGCCCTGATGCGAGTCTTACCGCATATGGTTGTCGTCGTGCCTGGTGACAGTATCGAAGCCGAGAAGGCGACGCTCGCTATCGCACGCAACAACAAACCCAGCTATCTGCGCTTGGCCCGGGATGCGAGTCCAATTTTCACGACCGAGCAGACGCCATTTGAAATCGGAGCCGCGTATGTCCTGCGCGAAGGGACTGACATTAGTTTGTTCGGGACAGGCGCATTGACGTATCAGCTGCTGTTGGCGGCCGAGACGTTGGCGACCAGTGGAATCTCGGCTGAAGTCGTTCACGTGCCGACGATCAAACCACTCGACGAAACGACGATTCTTGCCAGTGCGAAAAAAACTGGCAAAGCCCTCAGTATTGAAGAGGCACAGGTGGCAGGTGGCTTCGGTAGTGCCCTTGCAGAACTATTTAGCGCCCAACTGCCTACACAGCTCATTCGAATGGGTATGCAAGATCATTTCGGTGAATCAGGCACGCCGGCAGAACTACTTGAGCACTTTGGCCTGACGGCGAATCACATCGTCGAAGCTGTCCAGTCTCAAATCAAACAATAGTTACGACGTACGTATTACGGGGTACAAGTAACGTTGGCGAAGCCTTTATCGGCAGCCGTCACTTTGTTGTCACACATCACCTTGACGCCGGTTGCTTTGCTCTGGACATTGAAACCGTAGCCGTCGACATCATTCACGGTGTTCTTCGAGAACGTATTATTGCTGCCCGACAGCTGATCCGGAGAGGTGGAGATGACATGGACCTGGACGGCATCGTTTTCCTGGGCGCCGCTTGACCAGACCGCTTTCATGTAGGCAAATGTGTTGCTCGTAATGCTCCAGCCTTCGCCCTTCATATCCATCATCGAGTCGCCGAAGTTACAGTCGGCACTGGTGTCATAGCACATGCCATGGCCATCGAAACTATTGCCCTGAATGACGCCGCCATGGGTGCCTTCTTTGATGTCCATGTTTTCTGCACCGGTGTAGCTAATGATGTTGTTAAGGATCTGATTATTATTGCTGGCATCAGGCTTGCCCTGGCTGAACGTATCCCAGTTGCTTTCGGCTGTTCCAACGTAGATGCCTTCGCCGTAGCGTTGTTCATCCATGCCGGCATTTTTGATCGTGTTGCCGCGGACGGTGTTGTTCGACGAAAAATTACGCAGGTGCAATGCTTCTTGGCCGGTGTCGTGAATGTATAGGCTATCGATTGTGCTGCGCTGGACGTTATCAAACATCAGACCCTTTTGCCCGTTCATGACGGTGAAGCCCCTGAGTGTCCAATAGCTGACGCTGCTCGAGCTGTTCTTCGTGCCAATACTCAGGGTGTAGCCACTACTAATTGAGCTGCCTTTGACAATAGCGTTTCGGCTGCCCGTTAAGGTGATTGGTGCGGCACTGGTGCCGGACGCGGTGGAATTGAATGAGCCAGTGTACGTTCCATCGGCCATTTGGATCGTGTCACCGGCCTTGGCGGCGGCGAGGGCTGCAGTCAATTCGGTCGCTGTTTTGACGTTGACGATGCGACCACCGGTTGGCGAAGGCGTACTTGCTTGCTTGAAAACCAGGTATGTACCGCCCGATGCATCAGCACTAGTGGCGCGTAGCGCTGATGACGAGATCGTTCCAGATTCGGCTTCGAACGAAACGGTTGCAACGGCCGCCCGGCTGATAGCAAGCAGAATCAGCCCAACCGTACCGATGACGATGGCAACAAGGATGAAAAGCAGTTTTTTGTTTTTGGCTAGTTGATACATGGTGAGGTTTGCCGTCATATAACCATAAACGGTCAACCGTTACAACTGGGGCGCGGTGCTATACTAAACAGTACAAGCATAACCGGAGTGACTTACGTGGGCCAGACCATCCAACATATTCGAACCAATTGCCTCCGCGCCCGTCACCTAATGCGTCGCTCGCGCGACCAACATTTCGCCGTTGGTGCCTTTAACGTCGATAACCAAGAGACCTTAATCGCTGTCGCTCGTGCCGCGCAGGCCAAAGACGCGCCAGTGCTCGTCGAGGTCAGCGACGGGGAAGTGAAGGCCATCGGGCTGCACAACATCCGCGACATGGTCGACAACTACAAAGAAGAATACGGTGTCGAGATGTACCTGAATCTCGATCACAGTCCGACGGTCGAAGACTGTAAGCGCGCGATTGATGCCGGCTACGAGTTTATCCATATTGATGTCTCGCAGGCGAATCATGGCGCCAGCGAAGACGAAATTATTGCGAAGACCAAAGAAGTCGTTGAGTACGCGAAATTCACTGGCGCTCTTGTTGAATCAGAGCCGCATTATTTCGGCGGCAGCAGCAATGTGCATCATAGCGACATCGACTACGAAGAAATCAAAAAGACGTTCAGCACGCCAATCGGTGCGAAATCATTCGTCGAGGCCACCGGTATCGATACGTTCGCGGCGGCCATCGGTAACTTGCACGGTAAGTACGACGTGCCGAAGGTGCTCGATCTCGATCTCTTGCGCCAGATCCGAGACGCGATTGATTGCCAGATCAGCCTCCATGGCGGCTCCGGCACGCCGGCGCACTTCTTTCAGCAAGCCGCCAAGATCGGCGTGAGTAAGATCAATATCAACAGCGACATGCGCTTTACCTTCCGCAGGACACTCGAGAAGGTATTAGCCGATCACCCGGATGAATACGCCGTCGTCAAACTAATGCCAGAAGTCTATGAAGCCGTCCAGGTCGTCGTCGAAGAAAAAATCGACGCCTTCGGCAGCGCCGGTAAAGCCCTTCATTAAGCAAGGTAGGCACAGTGCAGTAGTCTGCACGGGCTGATATAATAATATTAACATAAATATAATTGTTTGTCAAGTATAACGCTTAAGATTTAACTGCTATACTCTGTTACAAATGGCCAGCCATGACAAACCACCGCTGATTCTCTGCATCGGCAAAGCGACGCAGGATGTTTTTTTGCGGGACGAAGAATTCAGCCCACACAAAGAAGGCAAAGTGGCCTACACGCATTTACCACTCGGCGCCAAGCTGGATATATCTGAGGCCTATTTCACTACCGGCGGCAATGCGACCAATGTGGCGGTGACCTTTGCGCGACAAGGCCTCGAAAGCCGGTATGTATGGGTGCTTGGTAGCAATGACCCCGTTAGCCGGGCCGTGTTGGCTGAATTAGACGGCGAACACGTCGATACCAGTTACGTCGTGCAGCAACCTGATGCTAACGCCAGCTATTCGACCATCCTGCTTGCCACTGACGGTGAGCGAACCATACTGAATTTTCACGGTAATATCCCGTCGACGCGCGATGTGGCGGCACGCTTTGATGCCTTCGACCACGCTAGTTGGGTCTACCCGACGGCGCTTGGGCGCTTCGAAACTCTCGAAAGAGTCGTTCACGAGGCGACCCGTCGTGGGACGAAAATCATGCTGAACCCGGCTGGGTCTGAGTTAGCCGAGCCCGACAAACTGAAAGAGCTGCTGCCTGATATCGATGTGCTATGCCTGAACCGGGAAGAAATGCAGCTGCTTGTGAGCGGGGATGACCTGGAAAGCCTCGTCCGGGCGGGGCTACGGTTTTGTGACGTCGTCATTGTCAGTGATGGCCCAAACGGCGTCGTTGCGAGTGACGGCAAAACCATTGTGACGGCCGGGATGTACGAAGACGTACCGGTAATAGACCGGACAGGGGCGGGTGATGCCTTCGCCAGTGGCTTCTTAAGCCAGTGGGTTAAAGGCAGAGGCCTCAAGCAATCAATTCATTTTGCCAGTGCTAATTCGACCAGTGTCGTTGGCGCAATCGGTGCGAAGCCTGGGCTATTACACGAACATACGTCGCTGCATGATATGCCGATAACGGAAAAGGAGTTTTAGGGTGGCGAAAATCTTACGAGACTTATTGGATGCCGAAGAGCCACTTTTTGGCCTAAGCCTGCAGCAACTTGAGCGAGCGAGCGGACGTCATGGCACTGATGCCGAGTTGATCGGAGAAATGTCACAGAAGCTGGCGAGTGCAAAACAAGCGTTTGGTCTCGATGCGACCGATACAACCGACCGCGAGTTTTACGCGGCTATGCTCACGCGCGTGAAAAATGATAACGACCGCGTCACCAAGCTGATTGGGGGCGACGACGCCGACGACGTGACCGAAATGGTGCCTAGGATCGTCGCGGCGGTCGAAAAAATGGATATTGAACGACGCTGTTGGGTGCTGAAGCGATCAGTCGCCAAGCGGCTCTTGATGACGATGCCACCCCATAACCTGATGCGTCACCTAGGCTACCGGACGATTGACAGTATGCTTAAGCACGAGCCTATCGACGAACTATACACAGCATTGAGGTTCTCAGAAGGCCCAGATTGGCTCAACGCCTACAACGAGCTGATGGCGACAGTGACCCCAAGTGATTTTGAATCACGCGACATTGCGATCGTCATCATGGATCACGACAAATACGTCGGCTTAGCGGAACACTTCGTCCAGAAGAAGCTCCATAACATTACGCACACCAAAGAGATGGGAACAATTGTCGTCGTCCCAATGAAGGCGAGACGCATGAAAGGCATTACGCTTAAAAGTTTGCCACTTATATTCCATTACATCAACGAAATCAGACTGTATAGTTCGTTTTTCAAGCTCAAGCAAGTCGAGCGAGATTTTGGCCGAGTGGTCGTCGAAACACTGATCGCTGACCCGGCTGCCGCTGCTAATATGGCTGGTGTTAACGTGCACTGGCGCGTGATTCAGCGCTACTTTGGTAAATTCAAGGACGAACACCACCCAGAGGCATTCCAGCCACACGTTCACCCGGAAGATTTGCACTGGCGTCGCGCCGAAGCACTACTGGCGCAGCTTGACCCAGAGATGGCGTTTTGGGTAGAGATGGACTACGTCGGTGAAATGGCCAGCGACGGCCAGCCAATCACGCTGAATCTGATGGACGTGAGTCTGAGCTACAGCAATAGCGAGCCGTTTCAGTCTCGCTACTATTATCACTTCCGCGAGAGCTTGTGGAATGAACTGTTCATGCGCTATATGGGGCAAAAAAACCTCGAAACGAGCATTTTGACGCAACTTGATAACGATATGATCGCGCCCGAAAAACTGCCACGACCAAAAGCGTCAAAACGCGAAATCGTGAAACGTAAGAATCGCCAGTCACACATCGAAATCCGTCAGAAGATGATCGACGCAGCTGAAGGGCGGCTACGCACCGTGAGCCAGGAGTTCACCGATGCCTTTGATCTGCTTGATAACTATGAACGCGCAGTGACTGTGTTTGGGTCGGCCCGACTGCCGAAAAACGACGCAGCGTACCGAGTCGCGTACCGCCTGGCTAGCCGACTCGCGAGCGAAGGCTATGCGGTAGTGACGGGTGGTGGCGGTGGTCTGATGCAGGCGGCAAACCAGGGGGCAATCGAAACTGGTGGTGACTCGATTGGCTTTAATATTAATCTGCCAACTGAACAGTTTCTAAATGACTACACGACGGCCAGCTATGAATTTGAACATTTCTTTAGCCGTAAAGTTGCTATGACGCTCGATATGAGTGGGTACGTGTATCTGCCAGGCGGGTTCGGCACCTTCGACGAGCTTTTCGAAATCGTGACGCTGCAACAAACCGGCAAAATTCCACGCGTGCCGATTATATTGTTTGGTACTGGTTTTTGGCGGCCCCTGGTTGAATATCTGCACGATATGCTACAGACCAAGTTCAAAACCATTACCGCCGAAGACCTCAAACTGCTCCATATGACGGATAGTGTCGATGACGCCATACGTCTAATTAAAAAAAGCGAAAATCTTCGATCTAAGGCGCCGCAGGGCTCGATGCCGCACGCAAAAGGCAAAGCTGGCAAGGCCAAGTAGTACAATAGGTCTGTGCCATTCAGACTTCAAAGTGAGTATCAACCAACCGGTGACCAACCGTCGGCTATCGCGCAACTGCTCGATGGCCTAAATAAGGGCGAAAAAGCCCAGACCCTGCTGGGTGTGACGGGTAGTGGTAAAACGTTTACGATGGCCAATATCATTCAGGACCGTCAGGTGCCGACCCTCGTGCTGGCTCACAATAAAACCCTGGCCGCGCAATTATTTTCAGAGTTCAAAAGCTTTTTCCCCGATAACGACGTTCATTATTTCGTTAGTTATTTCGATTATTATCAGCCCGAGGCCTACATGGTCAGTAGTGACACTTTCATTGAGAAAGACAGCAAAATCAATGAAGAAATCGATCGGCTGCGTCACGCTGCGACGGCCGCGCTACTCAGCCGACGTGATGTAATCATCGTCGCCAGTGTCAGCTGTATCTATGGTATCGGCTCGGTTGACGACTATGGTGGCATGGCGATGACCGTTAAAACACATGAGCGACGCTCGCGCGACAAGTTTTTGCGCCACTTAACCGACATTCAGTACCATCGCAATGATATCGATTTTGCCCGGGCAACCTTTCGTGTTCGGGGCGACGTCGTCGACGTCTTTCCGGCTGGGGCAGAAACAGCCTATCGGATCGAGTTTTTTGGTGATGAAATCGACCGTATTACCGAAATTAGCCCGCTGACCGGTGAAATTATTCGTGAACCACCCGAAGTCAAGATTTTTCCGAGTAGTCACTACGTCACCCCACAAGACAAATTACAAAGTGCGATCATCCGCATCAAAGACGAACTAAAAGAGCGGCTTGAATATTATCGCCGTCACGACAAGTTTCTCGAGGCGCAGCGGATTGAACAGCGGACACGCTATGATCTTGAGTTGCTCGAAGAAACCGGCTTTGTCAAAGGTATCGAGAACTATAGTCGCTACCTGACGAACCGCGAACCGGGCGAGCAACCGGCGACGCTGATGGATTATTTTCCAGACGACTTTTTGCTCATGGTCGACGAAAGCCACATGACAATTCCGCAGGTGCGCGGCATGTATAACGGCGACCGCGCCCGCAAAGAAGTTCTCGTCGAGCACGGGTTTCGATTGCCAAGCGCGCTCGATAACCGGCCACTGACGTTTCCAGAGTTCGAGCGACATATCAACCAGGCGATTTTCGTCAGTGCGACACCGGCCGATTACGAGCTTAACCGTAGCCCAGCGCCGGCCGAGCAGGTGATCCGGCCGACGGGACTACTCGACCCGCCGATCGAAGTTCGTCCGATTGATGGGCAGATTGACGACCTGATCAAAGAGATTAAAGCTCGTATCGTCGACGGACAACGCGTCCTGGTGACGACGCTGACTAAGCGCATGGCAGAAGACCTGAGCGCTTATTTGATCGAACTGAATATCAAGACCGCCTACATCCATAGCGATATTGATACGCTTGAGCGCGGTGATATTCTGCGCGATCTTCGGCTGGGCGTTTATGACGTCTTAGTCGGTATCAACTTGCTACGTGAAGGTCTGGATTTGCCAGAAGTCAGCCTGGTGGCGATCATGGATGCGGACAAAGAAGGTTTTTTGCGTAGTACCAGCGCTCTGGTGCAAACGATTGGCCGCGCGGCTCGTCACGAACATGGCCGCGTCATTATGTACGCCGACCACATTACCGACAGTATGCGGGCCGCCCTAGACGAGACCGACCGGCGGCGCGAAAAACAGGACGCTTACAACAAAGCCCATAACATCACCCCGAAGGGCGTTGATAAGGCGATAGACGAAGGCCTACGCGCCATCATCCCGCAAAAAGAAGGCGACGATAAAAAGGGCGCCAAATTGAACCTCAAAAAAATTCCGAAAGACGAATATCCGGCGCTGATTCGAGAACTGACGGCGCAAATGGAACTAGCCAGCGCCAATTTACAGTTCGAGCACGCGGCTGAGCTACGCGATACGATCAATGACATTAAATCGACGATGAAACTCGCCTAAATAGTCGAACCACAAGTGAGGCAGATACTTCTGTGTCGTGGCGATACTTAGCTCTGACATCTGTTATACTGGACGTTTATGAGCGATATTAGCACTGCCGATATACAAAAACTCGCGAGTCTTAGCGCGCTACCACTAAGTGACGAGCAGGTGACCGCACTTCAAACTGATATCCAAAATATTTTAGGCTACGTCGAGCAACTATCGGTTGCCGATACGGCCGGTGTCGAGCCGACCTACGACGTTCATGGCCTGCATAGCGTCACGCGTGCCGACGCGGTCATTGATTACGGCGTCAGCCAGGCGGAATTACTACAAAACGCCCCTGAACAGGACGGTGGCAGTATCGTCGTTCCAAGGGTGCTGGAATGACCATCGCCGAAGCGAAGCAGGCGGTCGATGATACTTCGGCGAAAGCAGTCATAACAGCCGCTCTTGCACGGGCCAAACATGATCCGGATCACGCCTTATTGAGCTTACTCGAAGATCGTGCTTTACAGCGGGCCGATGCGATAGATGCCCGTCGTAAACATGGGGATGAAATCGGTCCGCTGGCTGGTGTGCCGTTCGTCGCCAAAGATAATTTTTTGACATTCGGTGGAATGTCGACAGCAGCGGCCAAGCTGCTCGGTAACTTTGAGGCACCGTTTCAAGCCAAAGCCATTGAGCGACTTGAGGCTGCCGGAGCCATTTGCATCGCCAAAGCCAATCTGGATGCCTTTGCTCATGGTGGTAGCACCGAAAATAGTGCGTATGGCCCGACGACCAACCCGCACGACGCGTCACGGGTTGCCGGTGGTAGCTCGGGTGGATCGGCTGCCTGTGTCGCACGAGGAATCGTCCCCTTCGCATTAGGAACAGATACCGGTGGTTCGATTCGCCAGCCAGCCAGCTTTTGTGGCGTTGTCGGGCTCAAGCCGACCTACGGTTCGGTGAGCCGCTGGGGCGTCGTTGCTATGGCGAGCAGTACTGATGTGATCGGTCCGCTGACGACGACGAGTGGCGATGCGTTGACTGTCATGGAGGTCATTGCTGGCCAAGATGAAAAAGACGGCACAACGATCACGTCCCCGTATGCATCGACCGATACTGCGCCGGTCAAGAAAATTGGTCTCATCACAGAATGGCTGAGTGATGGTGTCGACGAGGAAGTCAGGCGTACCGTCATGGCGCGAGTTGAGCAATTACGCAGCGGTGGGTACGACGTCGAGGAAGTGTCGCTTCCGTCGCTCAAACATGCATTAGCGGTCTACTACGTCATCGTTCCGGCCGAAATTGCCTCCAACCTGGCGCGGTTCGATGGCATTCGTTATGGGGCTCGGCCGGATAGTCTCACCGAACTTGGAGCAGTGTACGAACAAACCAGGGCGACCGGCTTTATGCCAGAGAACATGCGCCGCATTATGATTGGTAATTACGTGCTCTCGAGCGGTTACTACGACGCGTATTTTCGTCAGGCAGCCAAGGTCCGGACGCTTATTATTCAAGAATTTGATCGAGTGCTCAGTGAGTATGACCTGCTGATTGGCCCGGTCGCACCGACGCCTGCATTTGCGTTGGGCCAAAACACTCATGATCCACTTAGTATGTACCTCGCCGACCAAATGACGGTCAGCGCTAGCTTGGCGGGACTGCCAGCTCTCAGCGTGCCATTGTCGGTCACGGGGCTTCCGATCGGGTTGCAAATCATTGGACGGCGCGCAAAAGACCGCCAACTGCTCGCCTTTGCCAGTCAGATGGAGATGAGCGCATGAACGACCTTGTCATTATTCTTTTCCTTGCTGTCGTCGTGATCGGCGTTGGCTTACTGGTACTCATTTCAGTCACGCGCAAAGGCCCGTCAAAACTCGATCAAGAAAAATACCGCAGTCGGTGGCTGGCGATTACTGGTAGTACGACCGAAACGGCCGAAAGTTGGCAATTTGCCGTCATCAATGCCGATAAGTTGCTTGACCAAGCGCTAAAAGAACGTGGTCTACGCGGAGAGACAATGGGCGAGCGGCTGAAACAGTCTAAAGGCCACCTGAGCCAGTTAGACGCTGTCTGGAAAGCGCACAAGCTCCGTAACCGGATCGCACATGATGACGGCACGGTGTCAAAACGCGAATCTGCCAAAGCGCTCGAGACGTTCAAACGAGCCCTGCAAGACATGGGGGCGCTCTGATGAAACAAGAACTGATGCAACGGTACCGTCCAACGATTGGTATTGAATGTCACGTCCAGCTCGCCACGACGACTAAGTTATTTTCGGGCGCGGATAACGACGCCCGTGACCGTCATCCGAACACGACCGTCAGTCCGATTTGCTTCGGCTTACCCGGCGTATTACCTGTTCTCAACGAGCAAGCAATCGAGCTGGCGATCAAGGCCGGACTAGCGTTGAATGCTGATGTTCCCGAACTGAGCCGGTTCGAGCGTAAACATTATTTTTACCCAGATTTGCCCAAAGGGTACCAGATCACACAGCTGGCTGAGCCGGTCATTGTCGGTGGGAACGTGAACGCAGAAATGCTCGACGGTGCGACGCTTTCGGTCCGGATTCACCACGCGCACCTCGAAGAAGACGCCGGTAAACTCACGCACCCGACGGGGCAAGCCCGGAGCCTCGTCGACCTGAACCGAGCCGGTACACCGCTTATCGAAATAGTGTCTGAGCCCGATATGCACAGTCCAGCCGAAGCAAGAGCCTACGTCACTGAACTGTATCGCCTGATGACATTTGCCGGTGTGACCCGCGGAGATTTGTATCACGGCAATATGCGTTTCGACGTCAATATTTCCCTGGCCGATCACGACGCGACAACACTCGGTACCAGGGCGGAAATCAAGAATCTTAATAGTTTTCGGGCGGTTGAACGCGCGGCTGAGTATGAATGGGGACGGCAAGCTGAACTGCTGGCTGCCGGTAAGACAATCGTGCAGGAAACTCGCGGCTGGAACGAGGACGCCGGACGAACGTTTTCGCAGCGGAGCAAGTCTGACGCCCATGATTACCGCTATTTTCCCGATCCAGATATTCCGCCTGTCCGTATCAGCCGCCAGACGATCGAGCGCGTCCGACAGACTATGCCGCACTTACCTGACGAGTACCGTCGACTCTTACAGCCGCTCGGCCTCGACCGAGCGGTCATTACGACGCTCCTCAGCGATCGCCGGATTGCAGATATTGTCCTTGCGGTGCTTGGCGCCAGTGAAGCGTCAGACGCCAAGCGCGTGGCGCTATGGTACGTCGGCGCTGGCGACGAGGTGACTATGCCGCTTGTCGGCGATATTGCATCTCGTTTGCTCGAGCTGTCACATATGACCAAGGCTGGTGAGCTGAGTTCAACGGCAGCGAAGGCCGTTTTTGCTGAACTTGCACGTAGCGACGAGTCGGCCAGGGGCATCGCCCAGCGACTTGACCTGCTGCAACTAAACGACGAAGCTGCAGTGATCGAGGTAGTCGAAGCCGTCCTGAACGACCCGGCTTCAGCCAAAGCACTCGCTGATATCACGTCTGGGAATGATAAAGCGATCGGCTACCTCGTCGGGCAGGTAATGAAACAGAGTCGCGGCAAAGCCGATCCGGCAATCGCCACACGGCTGCTAAAGGAGCGTATTTGACGTATTGACATTGCCGTTTCGTGGTATACTAATCTCAGTAAAATTTATTTCTGAACTACACTAAGGAGCCCTCATGGACGCACTACAAATTCTTGTCATTATCTTGTCAATCTTTTTGGCACTCTTTTTGCTGCTTGCGATCGTCCTGATCGCTCTATTAATCAAAGTGACAAAACAAATCAAGACCGTTACTAACACTGCTCAATCGGCGGCAAACCAGATCAACAACATTGCGACAAACGCCAGCAAGGTCACCAGCCCGGCCCTGATGATCAAAATGGTGGCTGATCAGATCAAGCGCTTCAAGAAATAGTACGATGGGACGCCTCAAAGCGGCTCTGAAGCAAAAGAAAGATGAACGCGACGTGAAGAATGAAAAGGAAGCGAAAAAAGCCGTCCTGGAAGAACTTTTCAATGACATTTACCATGAACGCGGTAAGATCTATAAAGTCAATTTCGTTCGCGGAATCTTATTTGGTGCCGGTAGCGCCCTCGGCGGCACGGTCGTCATTGCGTTGATTGTCTGGGCGCTATCACTATTCGTCCACATCCCAGTCATCGGTAACACGTTCCAGAATGCCCAACAATCCATTGAGCAGGGTACTCAGACTCAGTAATCGCGCGCTCGTCTTGCTATAATCGGTGGAATGGACACGCCGACACAAACAGTACAACCAACCACACCAAAAACGGCACTGTCGCCTGCCGATTACGTTCACCTGCATAACCACACGCATCATAGTTTGCTAGATGGGCTAACAAAGGTTGAAGCGCTCGTCGATAGGGTAAAGGAGCTCGGCATGAGTGCGGTCGCGATGACCGATCACGGCACGCTATCGGGTGCGATTGAATTCTATAAAGCCTGCAAAGCGCAGGATATCAAGCCGATCATCGGTATCGAGACGTACGTTGCCGCCAGGACGATTCATGACCGTGACCCGGCGAAAGACAGGGCGCGGTATCACTTGATTTTGCTGGCCATGAACAACGTCGGCTATCAAAACCTGATGTACCTTAGTACCACGGCCAACCTGGAAGGCGTCTACTATAAGCCACGAGTCGACCATGATCTGCTGGAAAAACACAGCGAAGGGTTAATCGCCCTGTCCGCCTGTGCCGGTGGTGAGCTTGGCGAAAATCTTCGTGCCGGTAACTACGACGAAGCGAAACGTCTTGCTCAGTGGTACAAGGGCGTCTTTGGTGACCGGTACTACTTCGAAATCCAGGACCACGATAGCTGGGACGTGCAAAAAAAGATCAACGAAGGTCTGTTTCAGCTAAGTGACGAACTTGGGATTGGCTGCGTCATATCGAGCGATGCACATTACTTAAGCGATGCAGATCAACAGGCGCACGAGATTTTGCTGTGCGTGGGAACGGGC
>DASVSL010000015.1:0-4402 GCA_036388095.1 Saccharimonadales bacterium (SeqCode)
TTATGGATACAAAGTCCCACAACACACAAAAGTCAGCCAAAAACAGCGAACTGGAAAAGTTCCAGCTTTACTTCGAATACGTCCCGATGACCAAAGTCATCGATCGCCGTACCCACGCGACTGGCAAATAACCCCTTTTGCCCCTTAACCGATCAGACCACGTATCTACCCTGGTACGTTCGGCTGATCGACGGCGGCAGATGTACCTATATATAGGTGTCTGCTTTGCCGCTCGCCGCCCACCACTGTGAACATCGTGTTCGCTCGGCCGTAAACTGCTGTATCGTCACGTCTAGACACCCCTTCCGGGCGTCTTTTTTTGCTACTTTCCCCACCCTTTTTACGTTATCCACTAGCATTATTTATAGCGACATGACACTATATAGACATGATTTGCATAAATTGTAGCAGCGAAACCAAGGTAACCAACAGTCGTCCGCAAAAGAAATCGCCTGGTGTCTGGCGTCGTCGCTCCTGCGTCGCCTGCGGGGCTATCTTCACCACGATGGAGCTAGTATCGGATACCGGCTATTCCTTTCGTGTCGCACAATCAACTTCCACCCCTGGTCATGCAAAACCCGTCGATTTCAGCTTGCCGCGCCTGATGCTCAGCATCGCCGAGTGCTTAGGCCACCGCCCGAGTGATGGCCGCGGCGATGACGCCTATTGGCTGACCCACACCATCGCCCAAGATATTCAGGCGACGGGCAATAACATTGTTACTCAGACAGCACTCGTCGAGCTGACCTACCAGACGTTGAACCGTTTTGATCCAGCTGCTGGTGTCAGCTACGGCACCCGTCACGGCATTGTCGGACAAATTTCCCAACGTCCCCGCCGTGGCCGACCACGTCTAACCCGGCGATAATCGATTGAACACAAAAAAGAGCCCGCCCCCATCGGGAGCGGGCTCGACCGGATGGATGGCGGGTTACAGCACCATGAACTCGATTCTGTGATTGAGTGCCGAGATCAGCTTCAGATTGTACTCGTGCGCACGCACCATGATCGGACGGATGACTTCGTTCGGATGGCTGATTTCAGTCGGCCAATCCTCTGATGAAATCGCCAGCGTGAAACAGCGATGGGATCCGTACTGCTGCTCATCCACTATCTTATTCGCGTCCTGAAGCACCTTCGTGACGAATGCCTCGTGAGCCGTGTCGCCCGGACGGATACGCACCGGCACTTTGTCGGACCCAGGAAACCGCCCTCGCGGCTGCTGGCGTTCCCTGCGGTTGCGCAAAAATCTCATCGCACGTTCCTTCCACTCGAGTATCGCGATCGACCAAGCCTAGCGCATGTGGCTCACTTTTTCAAGCTGAATGCCGTGATGGGCTACGAAGTGGTCGTGCCGTCGTCTTGCTTAACGGCTTTTTCGGTAACGTCGAACTTGTCGAGGTATTTGCCTAGTAACAGATGTGTCTGCGCGTTGAACGCCGCGGCCGAGCCGTAGACGATACTGACGACGGGCATCAGGACCCACTGTAGTAACATGCCGATATTGCGTGTGCGTTTGTAGCGCTCGGGGCGCTTTGGCAACATGCGAAAGGCCAGGAAAATGCTGATGAAGAGTCCAATGGTCGCAATCTGCTGCAGACCGCTGGCGATGGTCGGCAACTGGTGTGCGACCAGACTACGGTTGGATTCGGGGTTCACGAACAGTGGCCCCCAGGCGCCAAATAGGAGGATGAAGCTGGCACTCGCCCAGCTGACGTGGCCCTCTAGCAGCCTGAAAAACTTGGCGATGCCGTCGCCCAGTGGCACGGTGCGGTTTTTGCTAAATACCCTGGTTGCAACGTACGGCACGTCACTGGCTCCGTAGGCCCAACGCCGTAGCTGGACGAACTGAGCTTTCAGTGTCCGGCGATAGGTGTCGGATAGCACGGCGTCTTGGTAAATGGGCAGGTAAATCGGCACGACGTGGTATTTGCCATCATAGCGGAAATAACTGCGCCAAAACTGGTGACCGTCCTCGACGATGGTACGCGTGCTCCAAAAGTTCATATCCATCAGGGCGGCCAGACTCTGGCTGTGGGCGGCGAAGTTGCGCAGCATGTGTGGCCGCAGACTGTTCAGCAGCGACCAAAAGGAGTTACCCGTTGCCAGCACGCGCATCGGCGCGGGGACATCCCATATGTTATTCATGAACAGTGCCAGCGGCTGGAACGCGACCTGGCGACGATCCGGGTGAACGGCGAACTCGTAGGTGACGTAACTAAAGTACGATTTGTGCGGCCGATTGTCACTGTCGAGCGTCGTCACCAGCACGTCTTCGGGGTCGAGGCCGAGCGCCTGGACCTGCTTGGCGACGTAGTGACCGGCAAAAGTGATGTTGCCACCCTTGCCCACGACCTCTCCCGGCAGGTCGGCCGGGTGCTCTGAGATATAGAACTTATAGAATTTGTCGCCGTATTCGGCCGCCAAGGCTTTGACGGCGTCTTTGGTCGACTCAGGGCCGCGCGCTTCGTAAGCGATCGTCAAAATTATATGGCTAGGGTCGTAATCACCGTCCAAGACCGCTTGTAGAGTCGGCTCTAAAATGTCGCGTGATTCGTTATATGTCGCGATGATAACGGCGTTATATAACTGAGATGGTTTTTTCGGGTTAGCCGTCGCCGCGATGTTCTGCAAATTCATGCGGTGGATGTCAGCCCGCCACGAGTCTTTGAAGTGGTCCGATTTCAGCGCGGCGGCTGGGTCTTCCAGGTCATCAAGCCGACTGCGCCATTTGATCGCTTCAGATCGCTTGAGCGTGTTATAGCCCTGGATGGTCCGCGAGCTCATGCCGACTGTCTTAACGAACCAGATAATGATAAAGACGATGACATAAATAGCACCAAGCAGCGGACTAATGAAACTCAGCAGCACCGGCAGCAAGATCGACAGGTAGCTCAGGGCGCCAGGCAGCATTTCGAAGAAGCGATACGTTCGGCTCCGCTTGCCGAGGGGAAGTTCGAGATCGGTCACAGGGCTAACCGCCTCACACCAGGTTCGCCACTTGCAGGACGGCGGCGACGGTCACGACGCTCAGGGCCAGCACAACGACGGTAAGCCACTGAAACAGGACGGCGAACTTCGGCCCTTTGGTCTCATAGAGCCGCACGCTGAGCAGGCCATGCATGACGGCGATCAAAATGCCAAAAATTGGAAAACTCAGTTGGTAAAACCACTGTTCGCGGTAGAAGTTGGTAATGCCATATGAACTGTAGCGCACTGGCACCTGAAGCTCGGTCGGTCGGACGTTATAGGTACTCAGCGCGAGCAATATAACAAGCAATGCCACGCCAGCGGCGAGCGGGATAAGAAAAGCGCGGTTTTGGACGGCAAGTTTGATAGTGTCTTTCATGACGTATTCCTCTTAGTATACCTTGCTCACCGCTTGGGCGCGAGGTTTCAGAATAGCTGAGTACAAAGCAGATGGTTCATTTGAGGAATTAGCTATGCAGCCTGTAGTGATTGCAGCTAACCCATTTAAAACCCGGTTTTAAATGGTAAGGAGGAATAACGAATGCCCGAGTCTCATTTTTGCGGCTATCCAATCTGAAAAACGTGTTTTTCAGATTGTAAGGAGACATAACGATGGCCCCACGAACGATTTTGCCACTTGCTTGCAAAATCGTCGTGAGGCCAAAAGTGATTGTGGACGCCGTGGAGCCGACGACGGGAGTCGAACCTGCGACCTGCTCGTTACGAGTGAGCTGCTCTACCAACTGAGCTACGTCGGCACGCCAATAAGTATAGCAAATCGTCATCCCCAGTCATCGGTTGCCCTACCTCTGGCGGTTTGATACAATTGCATGGCCTTATTGCCACCGTGCGTTTCTGCGACTGTACGAATGAAAATCTGATTTTCATTCGAGAGGAGGAACGACGGCGACATCGCCACCGATTTTGCCACTTGTTTGCAAAATCGTGCGCGAGGTCACAGTCAGTTCGGACGAGGGCTCGTAGTGAAGTTGGCCCATCACGCCTCCCTGTCACGGAGGAGATCGCCGGTTCGAATCCGGTCGGGCCCGCCATAGAAAATGCCTCACCCATCGTGGTGGGGCTTTTTCTATGGGCGAGTCTTGAACTCGTGATTTGAATCGGAAGACGGCGTAGCCGCGGTTCGTTCGTAAGTCTCATGCCCGAGTCATACTCGGCCGTAGATTCATGTGCATCTACCGGTCGGGCCCACCCTCACGAACATACGGTCAACTTCCATAAGCGTAGCTTGACGGCTGAATTATCGGTTCGACGACTCCAAGCATGCAATATTAAGGATTCGACAGATTATTCTGTATCAGATAGCTAAAACATTAATCGTATCTTCGATATCTTCATCAGGTATTGCGCCAAGGTCCATAAGCTGAACAAGCTTAATGCCAGTTCCTTCTGCTTTTAGCCGTGATGGTACCAT
>DASVSL010000016.1:0-19133 GCA_036388095.1 Saccharimonadales bacterium (SeqCode)
GCTGTGTTTTACGAACGAGGCAGCTTTCTTGCAGCTCATCGAGTTCACGGGTTTGCTCGGCCGCAAGTGCTTTGACATCGGCAGACTCGTCTTCAGCGGCTTTTTCATAGCGGATCTTGATAGCAGCGCGGCCAGCGTCAAGCTCAGCTTCGAGGTCGACGAGCATCTTGTCGCGCTTGTCGACATTGACGTCGAGGATCAAGTAGCTCGCAAAGTAGGCGATACGCTCAAGCGCTCGGACAGGAATGCCGAGTAACAGGCTCATAGCACTTGGTGCACCACGCATAAACCAGATGTGCGCGACTGGAGCCGCCAGGTTGATGTGAGCCATGCGCTCGCGACGAACGATGCTACGCGTCACGAGGTCACCGTTCTTGTCGACGGCGGCTTCGCGGCTACGAACACCTTTTAGTTTTGCGTCGTGCGGGTTGATGTCCTTGACCGGACCAAAGATCCGTTCGCAGAACAAACCATCACGTTCAGGCTTCTGCGTACGATAGTTAATCGTCTCAGGTTTTGTGACTTCACCGTAGCTCCATTTCAGAATGTCGTCAGCGCTGGCAACCGCCAAGCGGACGGCATCGAAATCAGCGATGCTAGTGTCAGTAACTAGTCGGCTCATTACGCTTCCTCCTTTACGGGTTCATCTTTGAATTCATCAGCGGTTTCAATGCTCATGCCTTCACCAAGGTCAATTTCACCAAGTTCATCTGCTTCGTCACCTACTGAACCTTCGTCTTCATCGGCACTGGCGGCAACGGTTGATGGGACGGCCGGGACAGATTTATCAACATCATTGACGACCAGGACTTCTTCGGCGTCAACAATGGCATCTTCGGATTCGTCGACCAAGTCGACACGAAGGCCAAGTCCCTGCAATTCTTTCACCAGGACATTGAAGCTTTCTGGAATCTTTGGACCCATGATCGGCTCGTTCTTAATGATGGCCTCGTACGCTTTGGCACGTCCGTAGACATCGTCTGATTTGATCGTCAGCATTTCCTGGAGCGTGCTGGCAGCACCATACGCTTCCAACGCCCAGACTTCCATTTCTCCGAAGCGCTGACCACCGTTTTGCGCCTTACCACCAAGTGGTTGCTGGGTGACCATCGTGTATGGGCCAATCGAGCGGGCGTGGATCTTGTCGGCAATCATGTGGTGCAGCTTGATGATATACATCGAGCCAACCGTGGTGCGCTCTTTGAAAGCATCGCCGGTACGTCCATCGAACAGCTGGACTTTTCCGTCGCCAGGAAGGCCGGCCTTTTCAAGTTCTTCGACGATCTTTTCGTTCGTCACACCGTTAAATGGCGGCGTGGCGACTTTGTAGCCGAGGGCACGAGCGGCCATACCAAGGTGGGTTTCGAACAACTGACCGAGGTTCATACGGCTCGGAACACCAAGTGGGTTCAATATAACGTCAACTGGCGTACCATCGTCCATGAATGGCATGTCGGCTTCTGGCAGGACGCGGGCGACAACACCCTTGTTACCGTGTCGTCCGGCAAGCTTGTCACCGACGCTGACCTTACGGAGCTGAGCGACAAAGATCTGGACCTGCATCAGGACACCAGCTTTAAGCTCGTGACCGTGTTCGCGACTGAAAATCTTGACACCGACGACTTTACCGGTGTTACTGTGACCCATACGCTGGCTGGTGTCGCGGACGTCTTTGGCTTTTTCACCGAAGATGGCGCGCAGCAGTCGCTCTTCTGAGCTGAGTTCTTGTTCACCCTTCGGCGTAATCTTACCGACGAGAACGTCGCCAGCTTTGACTTCAGCACCGACGCGGACGATTCCGGTCTCATCGAGGTGACGCAGACTTTCTTCGCTAACGTTCGGGATGTCACGAGTCACGATTTCTGGACCAAGCTTGGTTTCACGAACTTCAACCATGTAGTCCTTGATGTTGATGCTGGTCAGTTCGTCGTCACGGACGAGGCGGTCTGACAGAATGATTGAGTCATCCATGTTGTAGCCACCCCAAGGCATGAAGGCAACGAGGAGGTCACGGCCAAGAGCAAGTTCGCCATCGGCGATGGAGGCACCTTCGATCAGGATATCACCAGTTTTCACCTTGTCACCACGACTCACCACAGTGCGCTGGTTGATAGAACGGTCGTCGTTACTCTGCTGGAAGTGAACCAGCTCGTAAGTTGCGACATCGTTGGCGGCGTATTTTACCTGGACACTATCACCATCAGCCTTGACGACCTCACCATCACCGCGGGCAACGATCAGTTGGCTGGTGTTGCGGGCGATATCGCCTTCGACACCGGTGCCGACGATCGGACTGGTTGTCTTTACGAGTGGAACGGCCTGTCGTTGCATGTTCGAACCGGTCAAGTTTCGGTCGATACGGTTCTTTTCGACAAACGGGACGAGGGCGGCAGTTGAACCAATGACGTGCATACGGCTAGCGTCCATGAACGTGACTTCCGTCGCTTCCACTTCTCCTGGTGCGAGGTACTTACGGGCACTCACACGCTCTTCGACGAAGGCGCCGTCTTTGGTGGCGTTACTGGCGTCGGCGATGACTTCTTTTTGCTCTTGAGCGGCATCAAGGTAGACGATTTCACCAGTTACCTTGGTGTCTTTCACCCGGACATACGGCGCTTCAAGGAAGCCGTATTCGTTGATACGAGCATAGCTAGCCATGTTCAACACAAGGCCGATGTTGGCGCCTTCAGGTGTCTCAATGATGTCAACGCGACCGTAGTGCGTCGGATGAGCATCACGGACTTCGAGGCCGGCGCGTTCACGACTCAGACCACCAGGACCCATCGAGCTGAGGCGACGTTTGTGTGACAGTTCTGACAGCGGGTTGGTCTGGTCCATGAACTGGCTGAGCTGCGAACTGGCAAAAAATTCACGAACGGCGGCGACGACTGGGCGGGCGTTAATCAGCTGCGACGGACTGACGTTTTCGATGTCTGTGACCGACATACGGTCCTTAGCGTTACGGTCCATGCGGAGCATACCGATACGGAACTGGCGGGCGACCAATTCACCGACCAATTTGATGCGGCGGTTAGACAGCGCGTCAATGTCATCGGGTTTGTCCTGTGTTTTGTTAAGACGAACAATTTCGCGGATGATCGCGACGAGGTCTTCGATTCGCATGATGCGGTTTTCGGTGGTGTTGGCAATGTCGAGTCCAAGGCGTTGGTTCATCTTGTAACGACCGACACGGCTCAGGTCGAAGCGCTTGAAGTCAAAGAACATGCGTTCGATCATTTGCTTGGCGTTATCGACAGTCGCGAGGTCACCCGGGCGAAGGCGACGGTAGACTTCGATCAGCGCTTCGTTCGTTCCCTTGCTTGGGTCCTTGTCGAGCGTGGCGTCAATGTAGCTGATGTCACCGTCATCAACATCGGCGAACAGTTCTTTAATCGAGCTGACGCTTGGGTACCCAAGGGCACGCAGCAGCGTTGTGACGGCGATCTTGCGGCGACGGTCGATCTTGACATAGATCGCACCACTGCTGGCGGTTTCGAATTCGAGCCAGGCACCGCGACCAGGAATGAGCTTGGCGCCGTAAAAGTTACGGCCGCCATGGTTGTCGGCAGTGAAAAAGATACCAGAACTTCGGATCAGCTGGCTGACCACGACACGCTCGGCACCGTTAATAACGAATGTACCGCGCTCGGTCATCCATGGGTAGTCACCAAGATAAATTTCTTGCTCTTTGACTTCGCCGGTCACTTTGTTTGTCAACTCAACGACGGCTTTGAGTGGTGCATCATAGCTGATGTTGTTTTCGCGGGCGTTGACTTCGGTGACTTTCGGGTCCTCGAAGTGGTAGTCCTTGAAACGCAGTTCAAGTTTTTGTGCGGTGTAGTCTTCAATCGGGTTGATCTCGGCAAAGATTTCGCCCAGGCCCGTTTCGATGAATTCACGCCAGCTATCGAGCTGGTGAGAAATCAAATTTGGTAATGGCAGAGCTGGCGTTTCGTCGGTGAACGAAATGCGCGCAGCAGCCTTATGAGTCGTTTTAGCCATAAACTAACAGTCCTCGCAGTTAGGGTTAGTTGACGTTCGCCCGAAGTCTCAGTCTAAGTTTTGGGTCATCAACACGCAAAAACGCCCGCCAAAGCGTGCGTGTCATCGTCGACCCAAAACTATACGATCTTCATTACCATAAATTATAGCCGCATTGTGATCTATGGTCAATAGATATTACTCGGCAAATTGTTATTTCAAACTGACAAGAACCTCGTCGGCAATACCGTACTCGACCGCTTCCTTGGCGTCCATCCAGTAATCTCTGTCGGCGTCTTTTTCGATCTTTGCCAGTTTTTGGCCGGTATTTTTCGCCAAAATCTCGTTGAGCATCAACTTCAATCGGACGCTTTCACGCAGTGAAATCTCGAGGTCGGTGATCTTGGCGTGGCTGGCGCCGGTGCTTGGCTGGTGGATCATGACACGGCTGCTTGGCAGCAGAAAACGCTTGCCCTTCGCCCCACTACTCAGTAAAAACGCACCCATACTTGCCTGCAAGCCAATACCGTAGGTTGCCACATCTGGCTTGATGAACTGCATTGTGTCATAAATGGCCAGACCGTCGTACACGCTCCCCCCGGGGCTGTTGATGTAAAGGGCGATCTCTTTGTTCGGGTCCTCGTAGGCCAGGTGCAATAGCTGAGCCACGACGATGTTCGCCGTGTGCTCATTGACGTCTTCGCCGAGGAAGATAATTCGTTCGCGCAGTAGACGCGAATAGATGTCATAGGCTCGTTCGCCATCATAGCTTTTTTCGATGACGGTCGGGACCAGATAGTTCAATGGTTTGCTCATATATCTAGTCTAGGAAACAAATTAGCACTCGTCAAGTCCGAGTGCTAATTTACTTCTGGATGACTATTTGATGTTGAGTTCGACGAGTCGCTGCACGGTTTTTTCCGTAATGACGCGGTTCGCTAAGTCGCGGCGGGCTTCTGGTGCATCAAGCTGCGCTTTCATGCTCGGGTATTGCTGCAGCATTTCGGCGTGACGCGTATCAAGCTCGTCTTTCGTCACTTCGATTTTCTCAACTTTACTGAGCTCGGCAAGGGCCAGACCGGCCTGAACGCGGCGTTCAGCGGCAACTTTGAACTCTTTTTCGCGCCATTCATCATGGTCTTTGTAGCCTTGCTGGGCGATGTACTGCTCGGGACTCATACCCCGGTACATCAAGTTTTGCATACTATCTTGTTCGATCTGTTTCATTTGATCGGCCACAAGAACGGGTGGAATCGGCACGCTACTGGCGCTGACAAGCTGCTCGACTAGCTGATCTTTGATCGTGTCTGCGCTAGCGCGTTCTTTCTCCTGAACCAACTGCGCCCGAATGTCTTCACGCATGCCGTCGACCGTCGAGAACGTGCCGACTTTGGCCGCTAGTTCATCGTTTACTTCCGGCAGCACGATTTCTTTGATGCCGTGAAGCGTTACATCAAACACCACATCCGCGCCCTTTAGGTCGTCAACGTGATAGTCATCGGGAAATTTCAGCGGGACCTCGAATTGTTCGCCAGTTTTATGGCCAATAATCGCCTCTTCAAATCCGGGGATGAAATTACCAGAACCAAGCTCCAGCTCATATCCCGTTGCTGTCCCACCATCAAACGGGGTACCGTCTTTTTTACCGACAAAGTCGATCGTAACTTGATCGCCGTCTTTGGCTGCTCGGGTGACGTCTTTCTTTTCTGCCAGTTGCTTGCGGGTGCGCATGATGACTTCATCAACTTCATCGTCAGTCACTGCCACTTTGTCGCGTTTGACAGTAAGCTTCTTGTAGTCACCAAGCGTGACAGTCGGCACGATATCGATCGTCGCGGTGAATTCGAGGCTCGTATATGGCTCGAAGGTTTTTAGATCAACGTGTGGTCGGTCCAGAATGCGCAGGTCTTCGCTTTGGACGATTTGCGTAAGAGTCGTGTTGATTGCCGCTTCGGCTGTTTCGTTCGCCAGGCGGACCGGGTCGACGTGCTTCGCAGCCACATCTGCCGGTACCTTGCCGACACGAAAGCCAGGTGCTTTAACAGATTTAGACAATTTTTGCAGGGCATGCTGACGGGCAGTTTTCAGTTCTGATGCGTCAACGGTGACGCTTACTTCGACTTGCGTCTCGGATGGATGGGAGAGGGTATGTTTCATGACCATCCAGTGTAACAGATGTCAAAAGCTGTGTCAGAAGTCGTCGCTACTACGACCCCGGTAGTCTTCGACGGTCGTGATGATTCGTTCGATCGACATTTCTTTGTCGGTGCCGGTTTTCGTATCACGGAGATTGTACACTCCACTCGCTAATTCTTTGTCGCCGATGAGCAGGAGATACGGCACCTGCATTTTGACGGCCGCTTTGATTTGTTTATCTAGTTTGCGGTCGGTGATATCAACAGCGACACGCACGCCTTCGGCTCGTAGCTCGTCGGCCAGCTTGGCCGCGCCAGCTTTAGCCTCGCCGATCGGGATCATATACACATCGGTCGTGGACATCAGCTCTGGTAGCAATCCGTGTGACTGCAGGAATGCTTCGGTCGTGGTGTAGCCGATAGCAAACCCAACCGTCGGGACTGGTTCGACACCGAATAGACCGACTAATCCGTCATATCGGCCACCACCAAACATGGATCGGTTGTTGTCAGGATGCATGTCAAAGACCTCAAAGACGACGCCGGTGTAGTAATCGAGCCCGCGCATAAGGGTGATGTCAAAAACCGCGTTCGCGATGCCTGATGCTCGCACCAAATCAAACAACTGCTTCAATCGCTTCGTCGAAGGCTGATTGGCCAATTCTGGTGGAAGATGATCGAAACTCGTCAGTCCGATCAGCTTAGCCAGTTTCTTTAAGCCTTCAGTCGATTTTTCGGGGCCAAATATATCAATTGCCTGATCTCGAAAGGCTTCATTCGGCATTTTCCCTTTTCGATCGAATAGTTTGACCATGAGCGCGGACTGAACGGTCGACAGTTGTAAATACTCACGCATAGTGGCCTCAACAAGAGTGCGGTCGTTGATGCGAATCACATACATCTTTTCGGTTGCGCCGAGCGCAGACATCAACTTGTGCGCCATGATGACCTGCTCGGCATCGGCCTCGACTCCTTCGACACCAAACATGTCGACGTTCAGCTGCCAAAACTCCCGCTCACGACCCCGTTGTGGTCGCTCGTAGCGCATAAAATTCGCGACAGAGTACCAGCGGGCTGGATAACCGGTTTCCTGGCGACGACCAGCGATCATACGACTGACCGTAGGTGTCATCTCGGGTCGAATGGTGACTTTTCGTTCACCCCGGTCGGTAAACGAATAACTTTGCTCGTTTACGATCTCCTGGCCGGTCTTGGCGGCGTACAGATCAATTGGCTCCAGAATAGGTCCACCGTATTCTTCGTAGCCGTGACTTTCAACAACTTTACGCCAGGTAGTAAACACATGGTTTTGCAACCGCTTATCGGCTGGGTAGAAATCGCGGGTGCCTTTATAGGGATCAGTCGAAAGGTATGCCATAACTACGCTCAATATGACATAAACTGACGTTTAAGGCAAGCATAACCTTCATAAACCAACTCGATTCGCCTGCATGTACAAATAGCTATCGAGTGTGATCTTTCTGAATCTCGTGTTGCCGCATCCACTCGGCCATTGCAATGCCTGCGGCTACGGCGACATTGAGTGAGCGCGTCGATCCAAGCTGTGGGATATAGACCGCTTCGTCCGCGATACTTAGTAACTCATCCGATAGCCCCGCTCCTTCTTGGCCAATCAGCAACACGAGGTTATCGGGCATATCTGTTTCATACATCGAACGGCAGGGTATATTCGAGCTGATGTTATTTTCTAAGGCTTTTACGGTTTTTCGCCCCTGTTGCATGGCCAAGCTGAACACGGCGAGTGATGCATAGTGCCGTACATGCAAATATCTATCGGTCATCATGGCACCGCGCTTGTTCCACTGCCGCCGGCCGATGACATGCACCGTCCGCACTCCAAATGCATTGGCCGTCCGAACGATACTGCCCATATTGTAATCACGGAGCGTGTTTTCGATTGCTATTTCCAAACTGATACCGCGGGCATTGAGCTGGGCAACGATTGCATCATGCTCCATCCCTTTGAATTCGTCCATAACATTACGAGTGTCGTCCATCGACTTAGTGTACCTGTACCTGATCTATCTCAAAGTAACTGCCCGACCTATCGCCGGGCAGTTACTTTGGAGCGGATGAAAGGACTTGACACTTTTGCTCCGCTCTCGGGCAAAGCCCTGCCGCTACGGCTAAACGGTGCTTTCGTGAACTGCCACTGGCAGTTCACGCCTCTCGGTTCATACCCCCTAATTCATACCAATAGAAAAACCAGTCACAAGGGCTGGTTTTTCTATTGGTGCGGATGAAAGGACTTGAACCTTCACGCCCGGGGGCACTAGCTCCTAAGGCTAGCGTGTCTACCAATTCCACCACATCCGCATAAATCAAAAGTATGAAGGTTCAAGGCATAATTTGAAAGGACTTGGTCACGTTCCGCGACCCCACCGCAACATCTTTGAAAACCAGTTTTCAAGAGTTGACGGCTTTCCGAACTGCCACTGGCAGTTCTCACCTTCACGCCCGGGGGCACTAGCTCCTAAGGCTAGCGTGTCTACCAATTCCACCACATCCGCATGAGTTGACGTAGCCGACTCATTCTACCAAATGTCGCTACCGGCTTATAGGGCAAGTATTTGACGACGATAGTACCAACGCACAGCGAGAACTGCCACACTCGCGATCGTCATCATGGCGCAAAGCCTGCCTAACCCGTGAGCCGATACGGCTACGAGCCCGACGCCACTAAGCAGCGTGAACCCAAATGATCCGAGCATTGCCCGGTAAAAACCTGTTTCATGTCGGTGGTAAGCGAATACCGTCACGGAAAAAGTCGCGACACAGAGACTAGCGACAGCAAGTAGGTGGAGAGTCAAGATTGAAGTGTACATGCTTAGTAGTATAAGTTTTTTACCTAACTTCACAAAGTCCGTAAGACTTAGCCCCTCGAAGTAAAAAAGACCCACAGGGGTCAGTTGGAAGTACTAGGCCGGTAGAAGGCCAGTGCCGCGTCTCCGTAACTACGTTTGTCCACCACAACAACTCCATTAACGGTCGACACTGACTCCCTACCTGAGTGAGATAATATCATAAGCCCATTCGGCTGCATATAGGCCACCAGCCGCCCGACTGTGGATAACTGAAGATCATGATACGGCGGGTCGGCGATGATCAGATCAAAGCGTTGTGCCGTTGCTGTTTGCGACCAGCTCGCAACCGAGGTGCGGATCAAACTTGTCTGATGTTGGGCACCCAATAACTTGATGTTCTCGGCCAGCACTCGCTGCGCAATACGGTCTCGTTCAATGAACGTGACGTGGGCGGCGCCGCGGCTAAGCGCTTCTAAACCGACCGCTCCGCTGCCCGCGAACGCGTCAAGCACGGTCATGCCACTAACATCACCAAGGATATTGAACAGCGAACCCCGGATGCGTTCGCCCATCGGGTGCGTGCGGTCGGTACCAGGTGCGTCTAAAAACCGACCACCGTAACGACCCGAGATCAATCTGACTCTCATTTTGGTTCCCCGCTGCGCTGGGCTTCAGCCCGTAAGCTAGCTTGGTACCAGGCTAAAGTCACCATACGCACGATGACCGGCACCAGTTCGCGCCGGACTTTGGTGGCGAGTGGTCCCGTCCAGCCTTTTTTCTGAAACGTGTCGTATAATCCCAGGGCATAAATGTGACGAACCTGTTCGAGGTACAACTGCCGATAGTCTTTCGTCTTGATACGGATGAGTTGGTCGGCAGATGGCCGAGCGCCGTCAAGTTTCATCGAGCTCAGTGTGGTTGCAAAGCCGAACTCAAACAGTGTGTGAGTCGTCATGACGCCCTTTGCACCCCAAAAATCCCAATTGTTTTTGATCCGCTGTCGATTGGTCGTCCCGGGTAGTAGCACTTTGCTTCGGATACTGGTCCGCGTCTCCATACCTTCACCACGTAGCTCTTCTAGCCGCGCCTCAAACGGGAAATGATGTGCCGGCGTTAACCCGTCGACGATGGCATGGGCGAGCCACGCCGCTTCGAAGGCCGCCCTGGTTTGATCGCGACCTGCCAGCGCCCGTACGAGGTTTGTCATGTGGTCATCAATCGCCGTCAGTAATTTCGTGTCGCTATGGTCAGCTGGATCGATAAAGTGCCACGGCTCATCCCGGCCTGGGCTTTTGCGTTTGATACCATCCGGCCCACCCAACCCTTCGAACTTGAGAATTTCGCGAATCGTCGGAAAAAAAGCACCACGGGGCAAAATATGCCGCAAATGACGCTTAGCAACCCGATCGATACGTTGATGCGCTCCCATGATGCGGCCCGACTTGGTGCGTAATGTTGTCCCGGAGTACATAGGAAAGATTATGTACTGCTTTGCGATTACAGGAAAGAGCAGCCGGAGCAGGCGGATTCATTCCGCCTCCCCGCGCGATGAGAGAACCTAGGTTCTCTCATTACATTCAGTTTAGCGTCGTTACGCGCCGATAGTACTCGACATCTCGTTTTAGCAGCGGATAGTCATCCAGTGAACCGCCGCGGCTTAGCCACCAAATGGCCGCGTCCTGCGCCCGTTTTAACTGCATGGTATCGGCGATATTGGCAATCGATAGATTGAGCGCTCCTGATTGAGCGCGACCATAGATCTCTCCTGGCCCACGAAGCTCAAGGTCGCGTTGCGCAAGGTAGAAGCCATCATTTGATCGCTCCAGTTCGCGCAGACGCTCCGACGGCTTCATACTCGTACTAGGCACTAAATAGCAGTAACTCTGCAAATCACTTCGTCCGACACGGCCGCGTAGCTGGTGTAGCTGGGCGAGTCCGAAACGATCTGCGCCCTCGATAATAATCGCCGTCGCGTTCGGCACGTCCACCCCCACCTCAACAACAGTCGTACTGACCAGGATATCGATATCGCCCGCCGCGAAATGACGCATGACGTCGTCTTTTTGCTCGGGCGTCAGTTTGCCATGCAGTAAGCCCAGACGCCGATGCTTAAACACACTGCCCTGCAACCGTTTGACTTCACTGGCGACACTGGCAAGTTCGTCGTCATCTGCCTCGATCCGTGGGCAGATGACGTAGGCTTGGCGCCCGGCGGCAAGTTCACGGTCGACTTCGGCGTACATCGGTGCCCGTGAATTCGGCGAGATGATCGATGTGATGATGTCTTTGCGGCGAGCCGGTTTTTGGTGCAACACTGAAATGTCGAGCTCACCGTACACAGTCAGTTGCAGACTGCGCGGAATCGGGGTGGCAGTCATGGCTAGCAGATGCGGCATTTTGTGGCTTTTGCTCAACAAGCGCTGCCGTTGCTCTACCCCGAAGCGGTGCTGCTCGTCGATCACGACGAAACCAAGGTTTTTGAAAGCTACTTTATCCTGAAATAAAGCGTGCGTTCCGACGGCTATAGCGAGACTGCCGTTTGCCGCGGCCTCTAGCAGTGGTCGGCGCCGCGCAGCCGTCAGTGAGCCGATCAGCAAGCCAACATTGAGCCCTAGTGGCTCTAAAAGGCTTGCGAGCGTCCTGGCATGCTGCGTTGCCAGCAGCTCAGTTGGTGCCATCATGGCCGTTTGGTAGCCAGCTCGGCTAGCGATATAGGCGATGAGGCCCGCCACGACGGTTTTGCCCGAACCAACATCCCCCTGCAGCAACCGGTTCATCGGTTCACCACGGGCCAGGTTTTGAATGCTTTCCCACGCTGCCAGCCGCTGTGCATCGGTCAAAGTAAACGGCAGAGCCGACAGAAATTGCTTTGCATCCTGTGGATCAAACTCGATAACGTGGCTCTCGAGTGCGGCATTATCTGCTTTGTTCATCTGACTGGCAATCATCAATGAGAAAAGTTCTTCGAACCCTAGCCTGTCACGGGCGGCTTGCAAGGTCTCGAAACTATCCGGAAAATGTTGCGCCAAGATGGCATCAGCCCGGCTCATGAGCTTCTGCTCGGCAATAAGGTCCGGCGGTAGGGTCTCTGGCAATGCCATTATAAGGGGCCGCAGTTCAATCAAGAGTTTACGTACCAATTGCGATTTGAGGCCTTTAATCGCCCGATAAACCGGAACGATCCGACCGCCACTGACGGCGATGTCACGCACCAATTCGACGCTCGGATTAACAAGCTGGTACCGCTGGCGCTGCAAGCCGAATTCACCCGATACAAGCCATTCATTGTCATTTTTTATCTGCTCGGTTCGGTACCCCTGGTTGAACCAGACGACTGGCACTTTGCCACTGGCATCCGTTAAAACCGCTTCGGTAACACTCATGCCACGCTTGACCCGGCGTGATGCAATATCCGAAAACTTCCCCTGCACCGATACGTTACCGGGCTGTATCTGCGCGATAGGGGTCACAAGCGAGAAATCCTCATGCTTGCGCGGCAAAAACATGATCAAGTCACCGGCCGTACGTAGTCCTGCCGCCGCAAGTTGTTCTGCCGTCTTCGGCCCAACCCCTTTGACGTTGACGAGAGGTGTTTCAAAGCGCATAGATAGAAATGCGTGAAATTAGCACCATTACCGGACTAACGTGAAGCCGTTTTTGCCTTTTTTGATCAGCGTCGGCGCGACAGCGATAGCGACATCAGAATCAACCCGCAGATTCTTCGCTTGCCCACCGACAATCGTGACGCCACCAGACGTAACGGCGTCCCGAGCCTCGCCGCGACTTTTACATAGTCCGGCTTTCACGAGGATAGTGCTAATCATTTCGGTTTTCGCGTTGTCATCCTGCAAACCTGACGTCGGTACAAGTTGCACGGTCGGAATCTCAGTGCTCAATACATCAATATCTTCTGACGTGAGTCGGTCAAAGTCACCGCGTCCGAACAATAAGTCACTTACACTGCGCACTCGGTCCGCTAACGCCTCGCCATGAACCAGCTTGGTTACCTCGTAGGCAAGTAGTCGCTGAGCTTCACGCTCAGCGGGCGCGGACGTCTGATCTTCGATAACGGCCTCAATCTGATCGCGCGTTAGTAACGTATATATTTTTAGATAATCGATCACACCTGCGTCATCAACGTTCAGCCAGAACTGATAGAACTGGTATGGGCTTGTCATCGTTGGATCCAGCCAAATAGCATTACCTTCCGACTTGCCGAACTTTCGTCCCGTCGTTTTATCGACGATGAGTGGCGCAGTCCAGACGTGCGTGTCGCTGCTTTCGAGCTTTTTGATCATAGAAACACCCGAAAGACTGTTTCCCCACTGATCCGACCCAGCCAACTGGAGGCTCGCGCCATGTGTTCGGTAGAGGTGCAGGTAATCATAGCCCTGGATAAGCCCATAACTGAATTCTGCGTAACTGATGCCGCTGCTGCCCTCACCGATACGAGACTTTACAAAGTCACGATCCAACAGTTGTGTCATTGAGAAATGCTTACCAATGTCACGCAGAAAATCGAGGTAATTGATGTCCTTGAACCAGTCATAGTTGTCAACCACCCTGAAACTGAGTCCGGTAAACAACTGCTTGTACTGGTCCGCAATGGCGTCTTTATTTGTCGTAATCTCTTCGATCGTCTTGAGGTCACGTTCACTGGTTTTACCGCCGGGGTCGCCAATCATTCCGGTCGCCCCACCAACGAGCAAAATAGCTGTGTGTCCGTGAGCGATGAAGTGTCGGATCATCATGGCCATCGCCAGCTGACCGATATGCATGCTTTTGGCACTTGGATCAACACCCCAGTAAAAGGTGCGCGGCTGGTTCACGTCGTCGAGCGTTGTAAACGTCGTTTGGTTGACGAAGCCTCGCCACTGTAGTTCTTCGGCCAATGTCATGGAAGTAGTATCTGTCGTCACGATGCTAGAAAGTATAGCCCGAAGTGATAGGTTTGGCCACGGCGAGGTGCTATAATCGTGCATAAGTTTTAAGGGTAGTTACGTAAGCCACAGGGAAAAAATCACGCGATCATGCCGTCAAACAAACGCAACCAAAAGGCGTTGAACGTCTATGCCAATCTAAACCGCAAACGGCGGACGAATAAGGACTTCCGTTCACGTCGACACGCCGAATATCTCGCTTCATTACCGAAACATCCGGTAAAGCGTTTCATTTACCGGCTACACCCAAAACGCTTCTTTGCGTATTGGTTTAGTCGCGAAGGCGGCGTCATGGCCCTCAAGATCGCCGGTGTCGGTGTCCTGCTGATGGTCCTGATGGTTGGGACGCTCTTTGCCTATTACCGTCGTGAGCTTGACGCCATCCGCCCGGGCGAGCTGAGCAAACGTGTCCAAACGACCGTGACGAAGTACTACGATCGTAACGGGCAACTGCTCTGGGAAGACAAAGGCGATGGCGATTATAAGCTTGTCATCAAGTCTGAAGAAATCGCCGACAGCATGAAAAAAGCGACAATTGCGATTGAAGACAAGGATTTTTATAAGCACGCCGGCTTTAGCTTTACTGGTATCGCCCGCGCCGCCGTCAGCAACGCTCAGGGCGACGGGGCAACGCAAGGTGGATCAACCCTGACACAGCAACTCGTGAAGCAGGTCTTCTTTGCCGATGAAGCGAACAACCGTGGCCTGGGCGGTATCCCCCGTAAGATCAAAGAAGTAATTCTGAGTGTCGAGGTTGAACGGATGTACAACAAAGATCAGATTTTGACGCTCTACCTAAATGAATCACCCTATGGCGGACGTCGTAACGGCGTCGAATCAGCCTCGCAAACCTATTTCGGAAAAAGCGCCAAAGACCTGAGTCTGGCCGAATCGACGCTGCTCGCCAGTATTCCGCAGCTGCCGGGCCTCTACGATCCATATAACATCGAAGGTCACAAGGCATTAATCGCCCGTCAACACACCACACTCGATTACATGGTCGATCAAGGCTATATTCGCCGCAGTGACGCTGAGACCGCCAAAAAAGTTGACGTTCTTGCGACGATCAAACCCGAAACCGATCAGTTCATCGGCATTAAAGCACCCCACTTCGTCCAGATGGTCAAAACCGAACTCGAAAGCAAGCTCGGCAAGAAAATCGTTGGCGCCGGTGGGTTGAACATCAAGACGACCCTGGATATGCGTGCCCAGACTATCGTCGACGGCGCCATTGATAAGCTCTTTGCCGGTCCATTGCCGCGAACTGCCAACTTCGATAATGGCGCCGCCACCCTGGTCGATAGTCAAACCGGTCAAATTCTAGCCCTACGCGGCAGTCGTGACTACAACTACTCCGATTATGGCGCGGTCAACGCCAGTACATCGTTCATCCAACCTGGTTCAAGTATCAAGCCGCTCATCTATGCCGGCCTGTTCAAGCAGCGTGATGGGCAGAACTACGGCGCAGGCAGTATCCTAGCCGACGACCCGCTTCCGCAGAGTGTCTACCGGACTGACGACGGCAAATCTGTCGCGAACTTCGACAATCGCTTCCGTGGCAATATCCCGATCAGATCAGGTCTCGCCGAATCGCGTAACGTCCCCGCCATTAAGGCGATGTACATCAATGGTCACGATGCGACGATTAATACGATCCACGCGATCGGTGACAAGAGCTACTGTACGCAAGGCGTCGACCAGCAAGTTGGGCTGGCAGCAGCGATCGGCGGTTGTGGGCTAAAGCAGACTGAACACGCCAATGCCTTCGCGACGTTTGCGCGAATGGGCGAATACAAACCAGTCACGGGTATTTTAGAGGTGAAAAACGCGAGCGGTCAGGTGATCCAGCAGTGGAAAGACGAAGGCAAGCAGGTCATTGATCCACAAGTAGCCTACATGCTGGCTGACATCCTGAGCGATGATGCTGCACGGTCACCAAGCTTTGGCCGTGGCGCCAGTGGCCTGAATGTTCCCGGAGTGAAGACCGCGACGAAAACCGGAACCAGTAACCTCGGCACAAAAAGTAAGGACCTCTGGATGAACAGTTTCACCCCGAAAGCTGCCCTGAGCATATGGGTTGGTAACCACGATAACACCAGTATGAGTAACGCCTTATCGAGTATCATCGGTCCAACTGTCACTACCATCATGCGTGATACGCACGTTAACGTCTTCCAGCCAGAAGGTACCTGGAAACCCGGGGCGTGGTTCGACGTACCAGCTGGTCTGCAAAAGTTGACAGTTTCGGGACGAACCGACTGGTTCCCATCGTGGTACAGCAAGGTCGCGGCAACCGGCACGACGATGAAGTTTGACCGCGTGTCGAAAAAGAAGTCGACAGACTGTACCCCCGAAGCCGCCGTCATCACCCTGAATGTCAGTAAGACGATCGACCGAATTTCACGGCGTGAACGCATTCTTGCCCCCGATGGATACGATGCAACGACATCCGATGATACGCATAGCTGTGACGATGTGAAACCCTTTGTGACGAGAATCTCCTACGAAAAAGGCCGCCTGACGGCATCGGTTGCGCAGGGGACTCACCCGTTGAAAAACGTCGAGTTCAGAGTCGACGGCGCAGTGGTTGGCACGAATGAGACATCTACCGGCGGTGACATCAGCGTCAATTACGATGGTGGTAACGGCGATAAGCCGGTTGTCGTGACTGTCACCGATACTGCACTGTATACCGGGACTGAGACTCGGACGATAAAGTTGAACTCCGGTGGTAACGATTAGGGCCTAAACCATCAAAAAAAAGACGACTCGCCGGTCGTCTTTTTTTATCTTCTACTGAATCATTTCGATGAAGCTCGACTTGGACGCGGCTTCGCATGTTTGGGCTCTTTCGATAGCAGCTTAGCGAACATCATTCGACCGGCAGCAGTCTGCAGCATTCGTGTCGCTTCCACCGTCACAGTTTGGCCCAGGTAACTTCGAGCGTCGTCGACGACGACCATGACACCGTCATCAAGGTAGCCAACCGCCTGACCACGCTCTTGTCCAGCCTGGACCATCTCTACGCTCATTGTTTCACCTGGCAAATGCATTGAACGGAGCGCTTGCGCTAGTTCATTGATATTGATGACTCGAACACCCTGTACCCGAGCTGCTTTATTCAGGTTGTAGTCAATCGTACACAGCCGCGCTCCTGACCGCAGCGCCATTTCGATCAGCTGTTCGTCGACGCCGTGCACACTTGTCTTACCGTCGTCGACCACGTCGAGCGTAATGCCGTCCATCGTGCGCAGTTGTTCGAGTACGTCCAGACCGAACCGGGCTCGTTCACGCTTGTCATGATCGGCTTTGTCGGCCATGAACTGTAGTTCGCGCACGACAGATCGCGGAACGATCATTCGTAAACTAACTAAGCCACTCTCGGCAATACTGGTAATACGTCCGTCGATGAGGACACTTGTATCGAGCAACATTGAGCCTTTTTCCATACGTCGCGGCGATGATTTGATGGCAATATACGTCAGGTAGGATGTCTCGAGCAGGATGATGGCGGCAAAAATGATAATGATGGGTTGCATAAGGTTACTTCTTTGTAAGGTAGGTATTAAGGCCATCGCGCAGGTCGGCGATAGGGGTGATAAAAGGATCAGATTCACTCGACGACGGCGCCAAAGCAGTGTGGAAACCGAGTTTTTTCGCTTCGGCGATCCGAGAGGCGATACTGCGTACACGGCGGATTTCACCACCAAGACCGACTTCGCCAAATACGACCATGTCCTGCGCGAGGCGGCGTTCAGCACTCGCACTAGCGATCGCCATACAGACTGCGAGATCAGCCGCTGGATCATTCAAGCGTAAGCCGCCAACGACGTTAATAAAGACATCTTTGTCCGACAAATCGAGGCGGGTGCGTTTTTCGAGTACCGCAATCAGTAACGTCAAACGGTTCAGATCAAAGCCGCTTGACGTCCGTTTAGGGTAGCCGAAATGCGTCGGATTGACCAGAGCCTGAATTTCACACAGAAGCGGTCGGTTGCCTTCAAGTGTGGCGAGGACAACCGAGCCATCGCTGTTACCACGCTCACTCAGTAGGCTCGCGCTAGCGTTATCAACTTCTTTGAGCCCCTCGCCTGCCATTTCCAAAATCGCTACCTCGCTGGTCGATCCGTACCGGTTTTTGGCGGCGCGGAGCATTTTGAAGCCACCGTAGCGATCGCCCTCGAAACTAAGTACGACATCCACCAGATGCTCGAGTACTTTTGGCCCGGCAATACTGCCTTCTTTTGTGACGTGCCCCACCAAAACGACGCTCGTACCGTTCGCCTTTGCGGCACGAATGATGATATTAGCCGAGTTCGTAATCTGACTGACGGTGCCTGGCGCCGAGGCAACTTCTGCCATGGCGATTGTCTGCATCGAGTCGACGATCACCAGCCGGTACGCGCCGGCCGCGATGGTCGCAGCAATATCGTCAGCACTGGTCGTCGCAATCATCGAGACATCTGTCGGCAGGTTCGAACTTAACCGTTCCGCCCGCAACCTGATCTGTCCGGCTGATTCTTCTCCGCTGATGTAGAGCACGGGCTCGCGTGCACCGACCGACAACACCAGCTGCAGTAGTAGCGTGCTCTTACCGATGCCAGGTTGGCCAGCAAGTAAAGCAACGCCGCCAGGCATCAAGCCGCCGCCAAGGACATCGTCAAGTTGCGCAAAGCCTGTCGTCAGCCGCTTGCCTGATCCTTCGAGCGAAATGTCACCAATCGGTTGGGGGCTCAGGACGCGACCAGCCGAGCGATCAACGACCGCTTTTTTCTCGTGAGTGGCCGCCTCTTCGACGAGGCTATTCCACGCGCCACAATTATCGCACCGCCCCGCCCATTTACTATGGCGGGCGGCGCACTGTTGGCAAACATACTGACTGCGTGCTTTAGCCATCAATTGACTCCGTGGCGGGCTTAAGAGAACTATTAATACTACGGTTGAGAGCGTCGCTCTGGCTATTGATCGCCGCTAATTCTGAGCGCTTTGCCTCATAACTACTAATCAGGTCATTCAGCGCGTCATATTCGCGGCTCAAACGAGCCTGTCGCCGTTCAAGCTCGGCTCGCTCGCTCTCGTATTCACTTCGCGTCATCGAACCTTGCCCCGCGCGACCGTTGAAGCTTTCAATATCGGCGCCAAGCACCTCCAGTTCGCGGCGATACGTCGAACCACGTTGATCGATTTGATCGGCCAGCTCATTCAGCTCGTCAACCAAATCTTGCTGCTGCGACTTTAACTGTGCAAAGACA
>DASVSL010000017.1:0-10065 GCA_036388095.1 Saccharimonadales bacterium (SeqCode)
CCGCCGATAAGTAGCACGATAAACGTGACCATGGCGAAGCGATCGTAGTCGCGGGCAATAAACGTCTGCAAACGTTTGTTAAGACCAGGTGACAAATATAAATTATTTTGCCGAATGTTATAGCGCGTTAGCGAAAACCACACCAAGATCGTCGTCAGGGTCACCAGCAAGCACCATGGGCACAGCGCTCCGATGATAAACATACTGACGTAAAACAGATATAGGGCAAAAATCAGCCCGAGCGTATAAAACACCTGGGCCGTCGCCATAAACCAGCGCGGAAACGCGACACCGGCCAGCCCAGCGATGGCGACAGTGATGACGACGGGCTCGCTGATAAGCCCCAAAAACGGATTTGGAAACCCAAACAGGTACGAACTCGGGTGCGCCGCGACCGTCGCGCAGTTCAGGATCAAATTGACGCTACAGCTGAGTACTGCATCAGGATTTTTGGCCAGCTCGAAGCTCTCGACACTCAGCACAAATGCGGCCAGCAGGCTCAAAATCGCCCCGATCAGCATGCTCAAGAAAATGAAACGGTCGTCACGCAGCCGTTTTTCGTCGTGGCGGAAGTAGCCGATAATTGTCCGCATCATACGCGATCTCGTGCTAGCTTCTGAGCGATGGAGCTGATTGTACGCTTATCGGCTCCAAAACAGCCCCTCGTGGATGGAGCGCAAGAAAGCGCCGAAGCGCGCAAGGAGCCGTACGCCCGGTACGGTGAACGAGCACTGGAGTCGCTGCCGCAGCGATCCGCCACGAGAGGTCGTTTACCGAGCATAAAACGACACCTCAGAAATCAGCGGCATCGGCAGCCCACGCCACAGTTGCTGCATCACACCGTTGTCGTCGAGCACGACCAGGCTGGGGTATTCGACGATGTCGTAGGTCCGGCACAGTTCGGCGCCATCACGGCTATCGGGGTCGATTACCTCGATTGTATGACCGGTTTGACGCTCAAAATCACGCATGAACGTCTCGGTCGCCGTCGCGACTTCACTTTGCTCTCTGTAGATGGCGACTGTGCGCATATGCTTTACAGTCTACCATTTTTCGTCCATAGGTGTCAGATTTACTCTCTTATACTTGACAAATGTATACATATTTGCTATAATAGTATTACGACTTCGCATAGCCCCTGTCCGCACATTCCCAGGAGGAAAAATGTCTGGCCCCATCTTCGCCGTCACATTCCCGGTCGTGGTGCAGTCTCTCATTCTCGAGGCGTTCATGTCCGATGCGCGGGTCGAATTCGACCCAGATCACCCCGAGACCTTCAAGCTCTTGGTACCCACCTCACTCGGCGACGCCGAGTTCGCCTGCGACACCGCGACGCTCGTCTACGGGCTCCGCGCGGCTGCCGGCACCGAGGACGGAAGTTTCCAAGTAGCCCCGACTCTGTCGGAGACCGGCCAGATGACGCCGTTCTTGACCCTCGAGGTCCGCTACCGCGACCAGCTGATGATCATTCAGACGCTCAAGTCGAACGTCACCCGCCTCGCGACGCGGGCCGTCCAGCACCTGCCTGCCGGCAGCATCACCCTCAGCGACTGACCACCCACTCGACGCAAGGAGATGACTGTGGAAAACATGACCATGTCGACAACCGTCACGAGCCACATCCGCGCCAGGTACTGGCACATCCCCGAAGACCACTAAAGCGTGATCGTCAGACTCCACGTCGACTCTAATCAGCCCGACACGATCAGGGTAGCGATCATCAGCGACAACAAGTGCGTGTTCACTTACCAGTTCAGGCCCGACCTGCTGATCGATGGGATGGAGAACCTCGTCGGCTCTTCTGACTCATCTGTTTGGATCGAGCCGGTTCACCGTTGGACGAACAAGATCTGCATCCACTTCGAGACATCGAACATCAGCGCTAAGGCGTTGCTGCCGCGATCGAAGGTCGACCGGTTCGTCGCCGCGATGAAGGATGTCCTCGGCATCAACGGCGAAAACGAATCGGCGTCCTAAGCCACGCCCCTCCTCCGCCCCCAACAGGGCTGCACCATTCCCGGTGCAGCCCTGTTTCTCTTTTTGAAGCCTAGTGTCCGACGCGCCAGCCAGTCCCGACGTCAGGTTTGCCGCTGCCGGCGTTGACTTGTTCGGTCCACTGCTTGGCCTTTTCATGCAGCCAGCGCTGCGTGCCGATAGCGTGCAGCGTGACGGCCAGGCGCCCTGATTCAACGTGCACCTTTGCAGTGCCCACTTCACCTATCTCAGCGTGTGATTCTTCGTCGTTTCCTGTGATCAACTGGTCCGACGCTACTTCGACTCCAGCCAGAGCTGTCTCGTCATATTCGTCCTCACCATGCAATAATAGCTGCACTTTGCGTTCCGCCGGCTCGTCCACGTAGTGCAACGGCCGTTCCCCACCCTCTGACATATAGCTCTCCGTTTTGTTTATGATTTCAACCAAAACCGCCTCACGTTACGGAGGCGGTTTTTGGGTTACTAGATGCTAGCTACAACCGGTCGTGCTACCACAGCTGGTACACACGTAGCAGCTACCGGCGCGCTGGGTGACGTTGCCGCAGTTGCTACACAGTGGCGCGGTGCCGTCGGCGACTTTCAGCTCGGCGCGGGCTGTTCGCAGGGTCGCCTCTTTTGGCTGCTGTGGCTTCAGGTCAGCCGGAACGGCTTTTGAGACAGGTGCCGGGATGTCCGCGTCGGCCGTCTTACTTTCGCGGTAGGTGACGTCGGTGGGTGCCTGGTCACTGGTGCCGTCGAGCAAGCTTGACTGCTGTGAGGCCAGTTCGGCTTCCAGGTCTTCCATGGTGGCGAGACCCAGTTCGAGGCGGTCGTCGATCGATAGGTATTCTAACGCGAGGCGGCGGAAGATGTAGTCGACGATGCTGGTCGCAGTCTTGATGTCCGGGTCGTCGGTGGTGCCGAACGGCGCGAAATTGGTGCTACTCATACCGCTGACATAGGCCTTGAGCGGCACACCGTACTGCAAACCATAGCTCACGCTTCGTCCAAAGGCGTCCATCAGGCCAGCCAGGGTCGAGCCCATTTTAGCAACGGTGATGAAGATTTCACCCGGGGCGCCGTCTTCGAATTCACCAACTGTTACGTAGCCTTTGAGGTCGCTGATCTTGAATTCGATTGTCTTACTGGTGCGGACGCGTGGTAAGTCGCGGCGCTGGTTAGCGTGGACGATCTTTTCGACAATTTTGACTTCTTCTTTCTTCTGGTCCTTCTTGTCGGATAGCGGCTGGCCGACCTTGCTGCCGTCACGGTAGATGGCGACTGCCTTCAAGCCAAGCTTCCAGCTGTCCATGTGAAGCTGCGCAACGTCGTCGATGCTGACCTCTTTCGGCATGTTGACGGTCTTACTGATCGCACCACTGATGAACGGTTGCACCGCGCCCATCATGGTGACGTGTCCCATGTAGTGGATGGCTCGCTCGCCAACAGCACAGGCAAAGACTTCGTAGTCATCCTGCTGCAGGTGCGGGGCGCCACTAACGGTGCCGTGTTCGTGGATGTAGTCGACAATGGCTTCGGTCTGCTCGCGGCTGTAGCCAAGGGTTTTGAGGGCCCGTGGAATCGTCTGGTTGACGATGACCATGCTGCCACCACCGACGAGCGTCTTGAACTTAGTCAGGCTGAAATCTGGTTCGACGCCGGTCGTGTCGCAGTCCATCATAAAACCGATAGTGCCGGTTGGTGCCAGGACGGTTGCCTGTGAGTTACGGACGCCGTACTTTTCACCCAGCATGACAGCTTCGTCCCAGGCCTCGGCGGCGGCGCTCAGCAGGTCTTCGCTGACCAGGCTGGCGTCGATGTCACTGACGGCGTCGCGGTGCTTTTTGAGCACACGGTTCATGCCGTCAGCGTCTTTGCCATAGCCAGCAAATGGTCCGACGCGCTTGGCGATACGGGCGCTGGTAGCGTAGGCGTGACCGGTCATGATGGCGGTCAGGCTACCGGCAAAGGCGCGGCCTTCGGCGCTGTCGTAGGGCAAGCCCTTGGCCATCAGCGTTGCCCCAAGGTTGGCGTAACCCATACCGAGTTCGCGGTAAGCGCGGGCGTTCTTGCCGATACCTTCGGTTGGGTATTCGCTGTACCCGACCAAGATTTCCTGGGCTAAAAAGACGGTTTCGACGACGTGCTTGTAGGCGTCAATATCAAAGCTGCCATCGCTACGGAGGAACTTGAGCAAGTTCAAGCTGGCGAGATTACAAGCAGAGTTATCGAGGTGCATATACTCAGAACACGGGTTGCTGCCGTTGATGCGACCGGCGTTCGGCGTGGTGTGCCAGTCGTTGATGGTCGTGTCGTACTGCATACCAGGGTCGGCTGATTCCCAGGCGGCTTCGGCAACTTGGTGCCAAAGGTCGCGGGCTTTGATCGTCTTATAGACTTTTCGATCGTTGACACCAACCAGATCCCAGTCGTCATCGTTTTCGACCGCTTTCATGAAGTCGTCGTTGACGCGGACCGAGTTGTTAGCATTCTGGTACTGGATGCTGACCATGTCTTTGCCGTTAAGGCCCATATCGAAGCCCTGTTCGGCCAAAATGAAGGCTTTGCGCTCTTCGCGCGCCTTGCACCAGATGAATTCCTCGATGTCTGGGTGGTCGATGTTCAGGATGACCATCTTGGCAGCCCGGCGCGTTTTACCACCGGATTGAATGGTACCGGCGCTACTGTCGGCGCCGCGCATGAAGCTGACCGGCCCGCTGGCTTTGCCGCCACTGCTGCTAAGGCTTTCGACCGATGAGCGGAGTGCACTCAGGTTCAGACCGGCACCACTGCCGCCCTTAAAGATCATGCCTTCTTCGCGGTACCAGTTGAGGATGCTCGGCAAGGTGTCTTCGACCTGCAGGATGAAACAGGCGCTGGCTTGCTGGCTGCGGTCAGGCGTACCAATGTTGAACCAGACCGGGCTGTTGAACGCCGCGCGTTGGGTCGCCAGGATGTACTTGAGCTCGTGGTTAAAGGTGTCGGCTTCGCCTTCGTTTTGGAAGTAGCCGTTGTCGTAGCCATGACGGGTGATAGTGTCGACGACGCGGTCTACAAGATCTTTCAGACCCTTTTCGCGCTGCGGGGTGCCGGGTGTGCCATAGAAATATTTCTGGGCGACGATGTTAATCGCGTTTTGTGACCATGACTCAGGAAACTCAACGTCCTGCTGTTCGAACACGACTTTGCCGGTTCCTGGGTTGACGATCTTGCTCTCTCGTTTGACCCAGTTCAGCTGATCGTACGGGTGCGTTCCCTGCTCTGTAAAATACCGCGTGACATTCATCGCGGACACCGATTGTGCCATATAGTAACCCTCCTTTAAGACATTGTTTCAGGTTATTTTTGTGTTGCTTGCACCCGGTTACCCCTAACCGGTCGGCACCCGGCTCCACTTAGTAGCGTATAAAAGGAACGTTTTGCTCGTTATTTCTGGCGGAGCTGATTCAGTGCGTCCTCGAATTCGCCGAGACTGCGAAATTCACGATAGACACTGGCGAAGCGCACGTAGGCAACTTCGTTTCGGTTAGCCAGTTCGCGTAGAACCAGATCCCCGATCAGCCGCGATGACACTTCCGACCCACCGTCTGCGTACAGTTGGTCTTCGATGCCAGCCACGATTGCCTCGATCTCCATATCGCTGGCGAAAAATTTGCCCACCGATCGGTGAATGGCGGCAAATAGTTTCTTGCGATCATAGAGTTCACGTTCACCGTCTTTTTTGACGACTGCCAGGTTGGGACGTTCGATCCGTTCGTACGTTGTGTAGCGATGCTGGCAGGCCAGACACTCGCGTCGACGTCGGATCGCGTCACCGTCAGCAGCGTCGCGAGACTCGACGACTTTTGCGTCGTCGTGGGTGCAGCGTGGGCATTTCATGGGCGTTCCTCTCATATGCTGTTAATGGCGCCCTACACCCGTACCGCGTGTAGTTGCCTTTTACTATAGACCCCACCTGTAGCGTCCTGCAAGGGTTTTTTGTGCAACATATAGCGCTTACGCTATATGTGGTGGTCTGTCAATGAAACGTGCTTGAGCCTCTACTATACGCTGTTTTGATGGCTCCGTCACCGCGTTAATCTATTGATTTTAATCACAAAAATGGTTAAAATATAACTTCTGCAACTGCACGGACCTTACAATAGTGCACCCTTCGCATTACCTACCTGATAGGAGAATGCAATGCCATTCAAAAGACAACGCAACAACGCGGCGAACCAGACCGACAGCACCGCTACCGTCTACGAGGTCTCCACGGTCGACGGACGTCGCAGTGGACGAATCACCCAGGTATCTGGCCATGAGCCGGTCATCGAAGAAGTCCTGCACATCAAGTCTTTTAATCGCAACGGACGCCTGATCGTCACCTCGAGTCACGGCGCCCGTTACGCCTCGACGTTCGAGATCCATGACGGACGCTTCGAGCGACACGACAACCTGCGCGTCGTCCGTATCACGACCCCACGATGACTAGACCTGGAAGGATAGACGGATGAAAGCCATGCTCTCAGGAACCTACGATGCGGAAGTGACACATCTCATGCCAACGACACATCGAGGCATCGAGCAGATCAGTGTCCGTATCATCAACGAACGTCATCGGACCATCGGATCCGGCTATTTTCTCATGACGCGTCCTCATCACTACATGCTTAGGGATTTAGTGAGAGTTGAAGTCATTCCGATGACCGGAAATATCCGGCCCATCGTGCCTCGTACTAGCCAAGCTGGAACGCTGCTCGTTCGTCCATCGCGACGATGAAGACCGCCGAAACCAGGTGTCGCCAGTCGGCAATTCGTTGAGTTCATCATCGACACCACCAAGCAGCGACGAACTGAAGTGGTACACCCAATGGCCACCGTAATCTCATTTTGCCTGACCGACCCAGGAGGTCTACCCATGGCTTACAGCAAGAGAGTCTACGACGCGGTCGTCGACATGATCTGGTGGTTTCCGATCAGTCCGAACGAAGTCAGTGTCGTCGTGATGATTTATGGTGGCCGAAGGTTTTATGGTAGCCGACGAGAGCTTCCGCAGCGGCGCTTCGTTGCCAAACGGGGTGCCTATCACGTCGGGCAGAAGCTGAAAGTCAAGCTGGATCTCGACGATGACCATTTCGTCAAAGTCGTCTAGCCAAGCCCCGCCCACCGGCGTCGAGCACTCAGCTCCGCCCGCGTGGCGGGGCTGTTTTATTGCTTGGCGATGGTATACTATCCACCTACTGATTCAAGCTATCGGCCTGAGTAGTCGAACATTAGATAGGAGTCTCCATGGACCGTACCGAGGGTACTGTCAGCAGTGTCAGCTCTACTCGTCGCGGTAAGATGGTGTTCGTCAGAGCTAGTGAAGAGGCGGATGGCAGCAGCGACCTGTTCTGTATTCAAGTCACGTCAGGATTTTATTATCCTGGCAAAAAGGTCAAACTTGCGATCGATGGCCGTCAGGCGGTCATCATCCGTTAGCCTTAATAAGCAATCTTCCTAGCCGATCCAAGCAAAAAATCCTGTCTTGGATGGTTGAAACTCACTTTGGAAGGAATACCCATGGAACTTGTGACAGGAACGGTCTGTAGTGTGCGAGGCGACCGCAGCCTTCCAAATCATGACGTTGTCCACATCGAACTTGACGATCAGACAAGTGATGGCACCCGAATGTTCTCGTTTCGGGTGCCACGCCGCAACTTTGTTCGAGGCGACAAGGTTCGACTGCGGATTCTCGGCCACAAGGCTGAAATTGTCAGCTAGCCCCGATTATTCAATGAGAGGAAGTTATGCCTGAGAGAACCACGCGTCCGGCCGATCGTGTGACACCCTCGGCAGGCCGAATCCATACTTGTCCGTCCAGCGTGACGTCAAACCACGGAGATAGGTGAAGATATGAGTGACATTGATGACTACGCAAGAGGCGTGCAAGTCCAAGCGACGGTCAACCGAATTATCTCTGCGATAGACAGAGGCGGTGAACAAGCGGAACTCTACATCACCGACGGAGTCTCCACTGTATATCTTCGTGCACCCATTCCAGGGCAACGGCGTTTCGCGAAGGGCGACAAAGTAGGTGTCAGGCGATACCACCACCCCGAACTCAAAAAGTGGGTCGATCGGATCGTCAACTAGCCCTGCCCCGTCCGCCGCCGGATTTCTATAAAAAGAAGTCCCGCGGCGGCGGGGCTTCTTTTTATAGTAGGACAATTCAAGCCGGAAATAATAGCTACTCGTAGATGCATAGCAAGGCAGTGACGAAGCACGCAGCAAAACGTAGTTTGCTACGCTTTGCGAGTACTGGAATCACTAACGCAGCGAGGCGCTGCGAGATGCGGTTAGTCCTTTTTCTTCTTGCGGCGACGCAGGAACGCCGGCGTATCGGATTCGTCTTCGCTAACGTTCTGCCAAATGCCGGTCGTTGGCGCGTCGTCGTGCAGTGGCGCCTTGTCCGTATCGTCTAGGTTCAGATTGATCGAGCTAACGGCGTCGGCCACAGCGGCATCGACATCGTCATTACTGCTAGCCGTTGGGCTAAGCGCTAGATCATCACTACTGTGGCTGCCCTTGGCGGCTTCGATGTCATGGACCGATGGCTCATCGAAGGCTGGCTCTGGAGCTTCGTGTAGCCCAGTGACTGGTGCACCAGTCAGGTTCAGGCTGCTAAGGGCGACGGCTTGGTCGTGAAAGTACTGGCTGTCGAAGCCGGTTGCGATGACCGTGATGATCAGGTCATCTTCCATTTCTGGTTTCAGAGTAGCACCAAAGATAATGTTGGCGTCCGGCGCAACGGCACTAGTGATGATTTCAGCGGCTTCCTGGATTTCCGACATGCTCATGTCGTAGCCACCGGTAACGTTGAACAGCACGCCTTTGGCACCGTCGATACTGACTTCGATCAGCGGACTTTCGATGGCTTGCTGGGCAGCTTGGGCAGCACGGTTGTCGCCACTCGCACGGCCGATCCCCATCAGGGCGCTGCCAGCGTTCTTCATAATGGCTTTGACGTCAGCGAAGTCGAGGTTGATGAGGCCGTGTTCGGTAATAAGTTCAGAAATACCCTGGACGCCCTGACGCAGCACATCGTCGGCGATCTTGAACGTCTCAAGCAGTGGTGTGCGCCGGTCAATCGTCTGCAGCAGCCGGTCGTTCGGAATGGTGATAAGGGTGTCAACTTGGCGACCAAGGTGCGCGACGGCCCAATCGGCGTTGGCGCGGCGTTTTTCGCCTTCGAAGCTAAATGGCTTCGTAGCGACACCGACGACCAAAATATCCATTTCGCGGGCAATACGAGCCACGACGTGGCCTGCGCCCGAGCCGGTGCCACCGCCCGCTCCGATCGTTACGAAGACCATGTCAGCACCGGTTAAAACTTTTTTGATTTCTTCAGTCGATTCTTCAGCTGCCGCTTGGCCGATGGCCGGGTCAGCCCCGGCACCAAGGCCACGGGTGCTGTCACGGCCAATATGGACTTTGACGTCAGCGCGGGAATTATGCAGCGCCTGGGCGTCTGTATTGATCGCAATAAACTCGACGCCCGTGAGTCCGGCGTCTTTCATGCGGTTGACAGCTGATCCGCCGGCGCCACCGACACCGACGACTTTGATGGTCGCGAATGTCTGGACTTCGGCTATTTTGACTTCTGGCATGGTGGATTCCTATTTAGTCGTGACACTGACCCGTAGGCGCTACTGCTTGTTCACATTTAGTATACATATACTATCGCCGTTATAAAAACATTGCACACTGGTTTGTGGTGACCCGCGTCGCTGCGCACAAATTATGAACGGAACTTACTGAGCAGGCCGCTCAGCACATTCATCGCACCGCCACCCTTGTTAGCACTGACGCCCCCTGGTGTTCGGCCACTGCCGCGTGGCGGTACACCGGCCTGTAAATCTATCAACATTAGCCCGACAGCCGTCGCAAAGGCTGGTGATTCGATCTGCTCGGTGACGCCACCAAGTCCGCTTGGTTTGCCAACGCGGGCGCTTAGATTCAGCGCGTTCTTGGCGTAGTCAGCCATACCGGGCAGCAACGATCCGCCGCCCGTCAGGACAACGCCGCCTGGCAGTTGCCCGGCTCGGCCAATTGCTTGCAGCTCTTTAT
>DASVSL010000018.1:0-3865 GCA_036388095.1 Saccharimonadales bacterium (SeqCode)
GGCCATAGTCAGGCCACTCAGGGCGACGCGAAGACGTGCGCCTGGTGGTTCGTTCATCTGACCGAAGACGAGTGATGTCTTATCGAGCACGCCTGACTCGGCCATTTCTTGGTAGAGGTCGTTACCTTCACGGGTACGTTCACCGACACCGGCAAAGACACTGTTACCGCTGTGGAACTTGGCAATATTATTGATGAGTTCCTGGATCAGGACGGTCTTACCAACACCGGCACCGCCGAAGAGTCCGACCTTACCACCTTTGGATATCGGCGCGATCAAGTCGATGACCTTGATACCAGTTTCAAGAATTTCCGTCTTGCCGGATTGTTCGCTCAGGCTTGGTGGTTCGCGGTGAATCGCCGCTCGCTTTTTGAAGCTACCAGCTTTGCCGTCGATCGGCTCACCGATGACGTTGAACATCCGGCCCTGGGTTTCGACACCGACGGGCACGCTGATAGGCGCGCCCGTCGCTTCGACCGCATCACCGCGCTTCAGACCATCTGTGCTGGCCAGTGCAATGGCTCGTACACTCGTTTCGCTTAAGTGCTGGGCGACCTCGAGCACTACGACATCTTTGCCGTGTTGCACCCGAAGGGCGTCGTATATCGCAGGCAAATTGCCCTTCGTGAACTCAGCGTCAACGACGACACCGACCACCTGAATAATGTGACCTGTTTTTGATTGAGTAGTTGTCGGTACAGCCATATTCCTCCTTACTTAAGCGCCTCAACGCCGGCACTGATTTCTGATAATTCCTGGGTAATTGTTGATTGGCGAACTTTGTTCATTTCGAGTGTTAATGCATCGACGATGTCGCCGGCGTTGTCACTCGCGTTCTTCATGGCAACTCGTCGCATCGCGTGTTCGCTCGCCTTGGCATCGAGCACAGCCTGGAACAAGTGAGCCTCAACCAGACGCGTCGTCGCGTAGTCGAGCACTTCTTCTGGGTCGGGCTCGAACAACATGTCAGTACTTGGGCGTTCTATTCCTTCAAGTTCACCGGTACCAGCCGGGAGCAAATTAGAAAGTTCAGCCGTCTGGGTGAAGCTGTTCACGAAGCGTGTACTGATCAGCTCGACCGAATCAATCTCGGCATCCTTGAACAAGTTGACGATGTTTTGCAGAATCGGCCGAATTTGTTTCACCGATGCGTCTTCATCGAGCTGGTACGATCCGCGAGCCTCAACGTCACGCAGTTTTGCGACGAACGAGGCAGCCTTGTTACCAATGCTCACAACGTGTGTTTTGATACCCGCACTGTCATCAGATCGCAGCTGCTTGGTCAGTAACTTCAACGCGTTGGCATTATAGGCTCCGGCCAGGCCACGGTCGCTGGTGATGACAATCACCAGACGGGTTTTAATCGGCCGTATTTGGTACAGCGGGCTGCGTGCTACATCGGTGGTTGACGCAAGAGCGTTCAGCACCTCAATGGCGGCATCGGTATAGCGGCGCGTCGCTAATGAACGCGCCTGGGCACGGCGCAGCTTACTGGCGGCGACCAGCTCCATCGCTTTCGTGATCTGTCGGTTCGAACGGACCGAACGGATACGAGATTTGATTTGCCGAGTACTAGGCATAGTAGCTAGCTTGCAAAGCCCTTCATGACTTTCGCGGCCTCTTTTTTGATGGCCTCGAGCGTTTTATCGTCAGGTTTGCCGCCTTTGTTCAGTTCGCGCATCGCATCTTTGTGGTTTTCCCATAACTCAGTCAAAAGCGCCGTTTGCGACGGCTTAACCTGCGGTAGCGGCACAGTATCGAAAACACCGCTTTCGGCAGCAACCAGCGTCGCAACTTGCTCCCAGACACCCATCGGCTGGAACTGTGGCTGCTTAAGCAGTTCTGTCAGGCGTGAACCGCGGTTCAGCGTCGTCTGCGTTTCTTTGTCCAGGTCACTCCCGAACTGGGCAAAGGCGGCCAGTTCACGGTACTGCGCCAGGCTCAGGCGCAAAGTTCCAGATACTGCCTTGACGGCTTTGGTCTGCGCCGAACCACCAACACGACTGACGCTGAGTCCGACCGAAATTGCCGGTCGGATACCTTGGTAGAACAAGTCAGTCTCAAGGAAGATCTGACCGTCGGTGATCGAAATGACGTTCGTCGGGACGTAAGCCGAAATGTCACCCGCTTGAGTTTCAATAATTGGCAGGGCAGTCAAGCTACCAGCGCCCAGATCATCTGATAACTTAGCGGCGCGCTCAAGTAGGCGTGAGTGCAAATAAAACACGTCACCCGGGTAGGCTTCGCGTCCGGGTGGACGGCGGAGCAGCAGTGACATCTGACGGTAGGCAACGGCGTGCTTCGTCAGGTCGTCATAGACCATCAGTGCGTGCTGTTTGTTGTCACGGAAGTATTCACCCATAGCGGTACCGGCGTATGGCGCTAGGTAGAGCAGTGAGGCTGGGTCACTTGGGCCTGTCGCGACGACGATGGTCTGATCCATGACGCCTTCTTCTTGCAGACGGTCGATGATACGCGCAACTTTACTGAGTTTCTGACCGATTGCGACATAAACGTTGACAACACCGGTCTTTTGGCGCGCCTGGTTGATCATGGTGTCAACGGCGATAGCTGTCTTACCAGTTTGGCGGTCACCAATGATGAGCTCACGCTGACCGCGTCCGATTGGCACCATCGTATCGATTGCCATCAGTCCGGTCATGAGCGGCTCGTGGACGCTTTTTCGGCCCATCACGCCGATGGCTGGTCGCTCGACGAGTCCGGTGAGCTTGGTTTTGATCGGACCTTTGCCGTCGAGGGGACGACCAAGTGGGTCAACCACGCGGCCAAGTAGTTCTGGACCAACTGGAACGCTGAGGACGTTACCAGCGAGCGTCACGCGCGCACCAGCTTTAACGCCGATATCGCTCCCAAGCAGAACCGCACCGATTTCATCTTCCATCAGGTTGAGCGCAAAGGCCTCAACGACACCTTTGTCGGTCTCGATATGGACGATCTCGTTATAGCCACAATTACTGAGGCCATGAATCCACGCCACGCCGTCACCGACGCGGGTGACGACACCGCTGGTCGTTAATTCACCGTCAACCTTGAGGTCGGCGATCTTGCGACGTAGGTCGCTGGCTAGTTGTTTTACCTGTATGTCTGCCACGATGTTCTCCTTATACCTGTTTCAGTCGTCGTAGCCGTCCGCGGACACTGGCGTCGAAGCGCCTACCTGGCGTTTCGATGACAATGCCGCCGAGCAGAGCAGGGTCGACGACTTCAATTAATTCGATTTGCTTCGCCTCATTCATAGCCCGCACTTGGCGCTCAACTGCCGTACGCAACGTCGGATCGAGTTTCCTGGCCGTCGTGATCGTTGCGCTGACGTGGCCAAGCTTGGTCAGCTCGCGGGCAATATCATCAACCACGTAATCGAGCGTGGTAAGCCGACGCTCTTGTACCAAGTAGGCTGCCAACTCATCAATGACGAGGGCGTTACCAGCGGCGAGTTGCTGTGCAACATATTTTCCCAGTGCTCGCCGCGAAACAGCCATCATCGTCGTGCCTCATCGAGCGCCTGCTGCACCAGCCGGGCATCCCCCTTAGAATCAAGTTTTGTCGCGATGATACGTTCCGTTGCATCGGTCACCAGCAGGACCATTTCATTTTGCAGGTCTTTGCGGGCACCCGCCATTTCCGTTTTGATGCGGCTTTCGGCTTGCTCGAGCACGTGATCAGCTTTGCGCTGCGCCTTCTCGCCAGCGTCTTCGACTACCTTAGCGGCTTCGCGCTGCGCAGTGGCAACGATTTCCGTTGCTTCCTTGCGGGCATCTTTAAGTAGTTCGGCTGTTTTATCGTTCGCTTGTTCGAGCTCAACGGCGGCTTTCTTGGCGTTATCGAGGCTGTCGATGACGGCAGT
>DASVSL010000019.1:0-17134 GCA_036388095.1 Saccharimonadales bacterium (SeqCode)
GCCGGACTCGTTCAAGCAGACTTGGCAAGACGCTCAGGCGATAGTACTGCAGATCAGGACTGAGTGCGTTACTGAGACGGAAAGCGGCTGCCGGAGCCTGATTGGCGCGCGTCAGCGTCCGTTCGTGAACAAAGCTGTACGTCAACACTTCGTTTGCCCCAGCTGTAGCCAAACTACTGCGCAGTGCTTGTTTCATATCGAGCAGTGGATTGCGTGGCGCCGGGCGGACACTGCGGCGCGGCAAGACACGGGGGAGTTTATCAAACCCGTACAACCGACCAATTTCTTCGACGATGTCTTCAGGACGTTCGATGTCGGTGCGCCAAAATGGCACAGTCACATGCAGCGTCTCACTTCCGCCAACAACAAATTCGACGTTACCAAGCAGCGCTGCAATTTCGAGATGCGTCAGATCAAGACCCAGACGATCATTGATGAATTTCGGCGTGACATCAACTACGGTAATAGCGGGTAACCCTTCGTGCTGGTCGTACACTGGGCTCGCCTGCGAACCTCCGGCCGTATCGCTGATTGCTGCGAGTGTTAGCCCAAGAACAGCTGGGGTTTGCAAACTGCTCTGCCCTTTACTAAAGCGAGTCACAGCATCGGTAAATACGCCATGACGCATGCTGGTACGCCGCACGCTATACATATCAAAGCTGGCACATTCAATCACGATGTTCGTGGTAGCATCGTCCACTTCACTTGTCTGCCCGCCCATGACACCACCGAGCCCGATCGGTCCGTTGTCATCGGCGATCACAATGTCGGCGCTATCAAGCTGGTAGGTTTTGCCGTTAAGCAGCGTTACTGTTTCGTCGGCGTGTGCTGTTCGAGCGATCAGACTGTGGCCACTTAATTTGTCGTAATCATAGGCGTGAATCGGTTGGCCCGTCAGCAACATGACGTAATTCGTTACGTCGACCACGTTGTTGATTGGTTTCGCGCCGAGACGAACCAGTTCGGTTTGCAGCCAGATCGGGCTTGGACCTATTGTGACGCCCTGTATAGCAACGGCCATGAACCGTGGCACCGCACCGTATGCCTGGTTTTTTACCGTCAGCTCAAGACCTTCGCCCCTGTTAAATTCGGTAAAAACCTTATACCAGGCCGGTGAGGTAAAGCGCCGCTGGGCCGTGCCGGCAATCTCCCGGGCAACACCAAGTTGCCCGAAACAATCCGGCCGATGCGTGAACATCTTGTTTTCGATGCCGAGCACCGTGTCGTCGAGTCCATAGGCACTCGCAAACAAAGTCCCCGGATTGACCGGAATAGTAGTCGGTTTCCATTCATTGGCATCAAGCCCCAATATGCCATCATGGCTATCGCCCAGGCCGAGCTCTTTCGGGCTAGCCAGCATTCCATAGCTTGTGACGCCACGCAGTTTGCGGGCAGCAAGCACGAAGGGTTCTTTGTCGGTAAACGTCTCCGGAACAGTGCTGCCTGGCGGCAACCAAACGACCAACATACCGGCGTTCACGTTCGGCGCACCGCACACAACTTGGACGTAGCCCTCTGCGTCCCGTTCGATATCAGCTACACTATGACCGTCATCAATTCGGCACACCTTGAGCTTATCGGCGTCCGGGTGCTTGTCGCAGCTAACGACACGAACGATCGTCGCGCCTTTGTAGCGAGCGCCAATATCAATAATCTCTTCCACGCCACCAAGCTGCGCGTTGACGCGCGCCACGAGCGTCTCAACCGGCTCAGTCACCGCAGTGTACTGCTTGATGGTATTCAGGCTGACTTTCATGAAAACTGCCTCAAAAAATCTAATTTAGCTGACTGGAAATGTCGAACGTCTTCAATGCCGTATTTCATCATGACCAGACGATCGATTCCTACACCCCAGGCGAAGCCGGTGTACACTGTCGGGTCGATTCCGGCCGCTCGCAGAACATTGGGGTGAATCATGCCACTACCAAGCAGTTCGATCCAGCCAGCGTGTGAACAAATACTGCAGCCGGCGCGGTCGCAAAACGGACAGCTCAGGCTGATTTCGAGGCTCGGTTCGGTGAATGGGAAATAGAACGGGTTAGTGCGGATTTCGATGGGCTTGTCGTAGTATTCGCGCAAAAAGGTCTGCAGTGTGGCGATCAACATACCGGTGTGCACTCCACGATCGACATAGACGCCCTCCAGCTGATAGAAGGTATGCTCGTGACGAGCGTCGAGGTCTTCGTTGCGAAAGACCCGATCTGGTACCGCAACGGCGATCGGTTCACCAGTCGACAGGTTCGCGGCGTATTTTTTTAGCAGACGGTTTTGCATCGTGCTCGTGTGTGCCGGGGCGATTAACGGATGCTGATTACTATCCGTTTCAACAGTCATAAAGGTGTCGTAATCGTCACGCGCCGGGTGGTTGGCGGGAAAGTTTAGACTTTCGAACATATGGTACTGGTCATCAATTTCGCGTGAGCTTTCGATCACGAAACCCATGCGCTGGAAGATTTCACTCAGCCGAGTTATCTCCCTGGTAAGCGGATGGATACTGCCGTGTTGGCTCGGTAAAAGGGCTGGCTCGGCGGCATCAACATCGAAAGGTGCCGTCACGTCGATTGGTGGTAGCGGAACGGTTTCGGTGACCGAAACTTCGACTTTTGCCCGCAGTTCGGCAACCAGTGCATTAACCGCTTTTCCAAACTCGGCCCGTTTTTCTGGCGGCAGTGTCGGAATTGCCCCATATAGTTCTTTGAGCTCCTTGGCTTTTAGAATGTCGCTCGCTGTATCGAGCGTCGGCAGACGCTTAAGTAGTCGGTGCTTCGTTTTTTGTATGTCTGGCTGCGTCATATCGGCTTTCATATCTGGTTAGAGTATAGCAGTAGCTGACCCCGGGTAAAGTACCTAGAAACTTAGCGCTAACGCAACGATTGCGATGACGAGAAGCGCCATTAAAACAATGATTACCATTCCGGATCGGCGGGTTGTATGTTGCCCTTCAAGCATGGTCGACTCATGCTCTGGCTCGTCCTTGGCTCGGGCTCGCAGACGGTCTTCGAGCTCAGTCGCCACCCGTTGTTGGACCTCGCTGCGCTGTTCGTCTTGTCGAAGAAATAATCCCATGTGGCTCTATAGTACCAAATCACAGGTATTAGTGCTCATGGTCGATGTGCTCACTGTGCTCTCCATGGTGGCCGTCGCCTTCAAGAAACCCATGCACGAGGCTTGTCGTGAGGCCAACCAGCAGCAGTGCACCAAGCATGACTGCGGTTTGGTAATTGGCGACGCGTTGGGAGCGTTCTTCGTGAATCGTCGGGACAAGGTCGCTGGCGGCGATATAGATAAACATACCCGCTGCGATCGCGAGCAAATACGGTCCAACCCCGAGCAGCGACGAGCCAAGGCCATACGATAAAAGTGCCGCCACGACGGTGACGAAGGCAGACGCAATGTTAACGAGAATAACGCGTCGTTTTGACATTCCGAGCGCCAGCAAGACGCCAAAATCTCCGACTTCCTGCGGAATCTCGTGGGCGGCGATCGCTAGAGTCGTCACAACCCCCACCATCGGATCCGCCAAAAAAGCCGCACCGATAATGAGACCGTCAATCGCGTTATGTAGTGTATCGCCGGTGACGATCAGTGCCCGTGCCGAGGCGTTACTGCGTGCCAGTTTTTCACCGGCATGGTTGTGGTGATGGTGGAACCAGCCCAGGGTCCGTTCCAGTACAAAAAATGAGACGAAACCAACCAGCGCGTAGATCATGACGACACGTAGCTCAAGATTTGATTCGAGTGCTTCGGGCAAAAGATCAAGAAATGCTGCCGCCAGTAACGCCCCGACCGCGAATGGTATTGCCGTCCGTTGCACCCTCTCGATCGAAAGGTTACGACTAACCAAAAAGAACCCACCGGCGAGTGAAAAAATACTCCCAACCAGACTCGCAAATAATAGTAGTAACCAGTCGTTCATACCGAGTCCTTTCGTTTGCCTCTGTTTGACCGCTGTTTTCAGCGTGCTATACTTCGCATTATACCTAAGTTCCACGAGGAGGATATGTATGGCTCGGACAGCCAAAGCAGGAACCAAACCGAAATCGCCACGAGCGGCGAAAGTTGGTCGACCGGCCACAAAGCCAGTCACGAAAAAAACAGTCGACACATCGACCACAAGTCGTGTCATTAAGGCTGATGCAAAAACAGAAGCTACTGCCAGCACTGGCGGAAGCACGAGCAAAGTCGTTAACAGCACCAGCGTCAACCGACCGCTCGTCAGCCGGTTTGCCAGCGTCAGCCCGCAAGCATTAGTCGCCGAGGCTGTCGGTACTTTTGGCCTGACACTCGCTGCCCTCACCGCCCCTACCGATCAACCACTTTTGGTCGGTCTCAGCCTAGCGGTGCTACTAGTCGGGATGATCAGCATTTCAGGCGGTCACTTCAACCCAGCCGTTACGTTCGGTCTATGGGCGATCCACAAACTTGAAACCGTCAAAATTCCGTTCTTCTGGTTGTCACAGTTTATTGGTGCCCTGGCTGCCTTCATGGTCGTCGGCGCCTACAACGGAACCGGTTCGTCGCTCGACATGAGTAACTTTGCGAACTGGGATTGGCGAATCTTCTGGGTCGAAGCGATCGGTACTGCGGTCTTCTTGTTTGGCCTGGTTGCAACGCTTAAGAATCTCAGTAGCAACCCTGCTCGAGCCGCCGGAATCGGCCTTAGCCTTGCTGCGGGACTTGTCATTGCTGGTGGCCTACTAACTGCCAATGCAACGCGCGAACAAACTGCCGTGCAGGGCGGTTCGGCGAAGAGCGTGTCTCAGACCTTCGGCGCGCAAAACGCAGCCCTGAACCCAGCGGTCGCGCTAGCGCAGACTGAGCGGGACGTACAGGCGATCAACTCGAGCATTAGTGGTGGTGGTGAATCAGCTGGTGATTCACAGCGCAAGCCAAGTCACTTCACGCTTCCGACGATTCTCGGTACCTTGCTCGGCGCAGCTGTCGGTGCAAACCTCTACCTGCTGCTGACCGGTCTTTCATGGCGCAGCAAACAGCTCTAGCACGTAGACTGGATAAAAACAATATACCCGCTCAGAGATCGAGCGGGTATATTTATTTATGTCGTTTCATTCACCGGGTGGGGTTTATCAATCAGTAACGGCTCAATACCAGGACTGGCTTCACCGATACGGACGATGTCTTTATCAATCTTTTTGAGCTCGTGGTGTGCCGTATTGAAATGATTTACCGTTGTACCGAGGCTGCTACCGAGTTTGTTCATATAGGCATCATAAGCCTGCAAGTGACGCCCCAGCTGACCAACGCGGACGCGAATGTCCTTGGCCTGTTCTTCGATTTGTAATGACCTGAGGCCCTGAAGGACGGTCTGCAGATACGCCATGAAACTCGTCGGGCCTACAATGATGACACGTCGCTCGGCAAACGCATATTCAATCAGGTCACGTCCACCGGCGCCGCTGCTACCTATCTTGTTGATTAGTAAGTCGTAGTACACCGCTTCGCTCGGGATAAACATGAACGCAAAATCCATCGTACCTTCATCGGGCCGAATGTATTTACTTGTTTCGTCAATCCTGGCTTTCAGATCAGATCGAACAAGTTTCAAATAGCCTTCACGGCGTAGTTTATCGGGCTCACTGACGAGACGATTGTAATTTTCTAGGCTGAACTTACTGTCAATCGGCAGTAGCTTGTTTCGGTCCAGCCGAATCACCGCGTCGACGATATCACCGTTCACGAAACGGTGCTGCAGCGCAAACCCATCCGGCGGCAGCACGTTGTCGAGCACGGTATGTAAAAAGTATTCCCCCAGAACACCGCGTTGTTTCGGGTTTTGCAAAATATGTTGCAACGTCTGTAAGTCGGTTGCAACGTCTTTGACCTGTCGGTTGGTTTCATCTAATTTCGTCAAGCGTGTCGTCACATCTGCGATCAGTCGGGCGCTCTCACTTAACTGCCGGTTGAGCGTATCTTGCATCAAGGCTTGGTTACGATCGAGTTTATCACCGACGGTACTTTGTAAATTATCGCGCAGGGCCTCGACACTACGGTTTAGCTCGGTAATGTCCTGCTTTAGAAGCGACGACGTGCTATCGGCTGCCGACCGCCCACGCCCGATTGCCATGATGACGATAACGACTGCAAGCCCAGCAACGAGAACAATAAGTATAAGCGTAATATCCACCCGTTCAGTATAACTTACAGGTACGTAAGTATGAGACGAGCGCCGATTGCGAGCACAAGCGACAAAACGAGAGCGACAATGAAGTTAGTTGTACGGGCAACCCAACCGAACAGCCCAAAGGCGAGCAAGAACAGCAATGTCTGCCAAGCCGCAGCGATGTACCACGGCATGACGCCAAGCCACTGGTGCGTCCCCCATAGGGCGACCAAAACGGCGAGGACGATCAGCAGAGGCCGATACACCGCCAGTTTTGCCAGGACAGCAACACTCGCAACAAGCACGAGGACATGTGCCGTTCCCCATGCGACCGTGCCACCGTTTTGACAGAGCGCGAACGAATCAACGTTGCCGCACAGCAGTGGCGCCACGACGTAGCGGGCTAAGAGCTCGTACAAAATCCAACCGATCAGTCCGCTCAGCAGTCCTGTTACGAGTAATTTGAGTAACAGCGGCAGATCAAAACGGTACGGGTCGTAGTCATAGGTCACATCTTTTGCCTGGTCATTCATGCGGTTACCTTACCGGATTTAGCGCTTTTTGTCAATTTTAGGTACCAGACAGCGCCGGCACAACCGGCCAGTAGTCCACCGATCACGTCAAGGGGTGTATGAACGAGGGCAACCACGCGCGCGGCGCACATCACGACGACAAGAGCCGCTAAAACATAGGCAATGCGTCGATCACGTCCAAGCTGATAGACCGCCATAACTGCAACAGCACCTAGTAGCGCGTGGTCGGACGGAAAGCCTGGGTTATCAACGTACGCCGCACCTGGCGTCAGCCCGAGCTCAATAAACGGCCGTGCGACGGCCGGTTGGTACATCAGGCTCATGAGCTTCCCGACAAGTAAGGACGTCAGCCCCGCCATCACCAGCACTGGCAGAACTTCCCAAATTCGCCCGCGAAGCCGAGTCAGGATAACTGCTGCCGCTACGCCAAGTACCAGTAGCAGTGTGCCGTCAGCAAGTACGTTAATGAGTAGTGTCACGCTGCTCCAGCCGGTTTTTCGCGATCGATTGTACGATTGCCGTCGACACGATAACTATTCCAGCTAAGCCGGCGAGGGCCTCTGGGATGTCAAAAAATAGTCCAATGAGTAGTACAACGGCGAGCAGGCCAATCGTATAATGCGCCCCATGCTCCAGATAGCGATAGGCCTTTAAGACACTGCGGCGGACCATAAAGAGAGTTAGAGATCGCACCCATAGCGCGCCGACCCCCAGCCCGATCGCGATGATGATAACGTTCTGCGTCACGGCAAACGCCCCAATCACCCCGTCAAAGCTGAAGCTTGCGTCGAGGACTTCGAGGTACATAAATGCGGTAAAGCCGGCTAGACCAGTCTTTTTGATAGCGTTACCCGCACTGTCATTTTCCTGATGGCGCGTAAAGAGCTCGGCGAGCCCATGAATCCCGAGATATATTACGATCCCAAGTAATCCGGCGATCAACGTCTCGCGCGGGTGTTCGTTAAACGGCAAACTGCTAAGGCAGAGCAAAATAACCAGGCAGGTCAGTACATATATCCACCAGCGACCGAGTCGCTGCAACGGACGTTCGATGATATCGATCCAGCGGATTTTTCGCGATGGATCAAAGAAAAAATGTAGACACAGCATCAGCAGGAACATACCGCCGAACGCCGCAATCGATGGATGCGCCCGTTCAAGTGCGGCCGCATATTCATCGGGTCGGTCGAGGGCCAGTTCGATCACTTGACCGGCCGGCAGACCAGCACCAGCCATAACGATGACAATAGGAAAGACGAGTCTCATACCAAAGACGGCGATAAAAATACCAACCGTCATGAAGATTCGTTGCCAAAATTCGCTCACCGTCGACAGCACCTTGGCGTTGATGATGGCGTTTTCGAAACTAAACGTGATTTCGACTAGTATCAGTACAAGTGCCAGTAGCATCGCGACTGGACCGAGAAAATACCCAACAGCGACCAACGATCCGAGAGTAATGAGGCCCGAAATAAAGAAGATCCGGACCGGATGGTGGCTGTGCAACATGTATCTAAGTATACGCTAAAACGTGGCGACTACTCCGTCGCGTCGATAATCGCGCGACTCGTTTTTGAATACATTCTTCGAATTTCCGCTCACTCCAACCCCGCTCGCGTAGCTCTGTCTTGATGCGACCAGTAAGAGCAATGTAGTAGCTGAGCCGGTCTTTGAACCCGTGCCGCTTCAGTATCGTCTCAAACGGAACAGCCGTTTTAAGCTCGCGGCGCAGTTCTACCGGGTCGATCCCGAGTACACTCGCTCGTAGTTCATGCTTACGATCATGGTGCTGGTAAATGCGTTCGAGTTTCTTCAATGCCGCAGCTCGCGAGTGGCCACGCCGACTGAATGCCGATGCATCAATTGGCGATAAGGCAATCACACTGATCATCGCTATGCTTACGAGTGTCCGAGAGGTGAGTTTGACCATAGTTTCTCCTTTTGTGTTGACGATATTTGGAGTGGTGGTCTATCTAGTATACGACCGCGATTTGAGTGAAAAGAAAGTGCTTTTGGCAACAGGCCATTCTGAGAAATATCCCAGCATAAGGGTGATAAATATCACATACTGTTCAAGCTTAAACAGGTATTCTCTGGCTGTCACATAAAAAAAGGAGGAAACATATGACAGACAGTTCGCAACATGAGCATGACCTACCGAAACCTGGAATCGTCTACGCGATACCGGAAAATACCCACGCAGATTTGGACCTACAGGACGAATTTGACCCGTATTCTCGCCAAGGTAGCCGCTACTAGGCCCCGTATATAAGCTCATATCCATCATTTTGGCAGTCGGGCATATGCTCGGCTGCCTTTCTATTGAAAACTAGCTATACTTACTTCATATGAACAGAGAGCCTGCCAGCTACGAACTGGACGACGTTGCAAAGCGGACCCAGTGGTATGTCGGCGTACGGCTATTCTTGTTGCTGACAATTATCGTTCCCGGTGTCCTGTCCCTTATCGCCCTGGAAGGCATCAGCCAACAAGTCAGGGTTGATACGGCCCTCAGTATCGCGGCCATCGCCAGTAACTTGCTGTTCTTCGGCTTGACCAAAGTCAGCCGAAGCGTTCGGTACCAACATTACCTGACGGCGTTTTGGGTCATGCTTGATGTCGGCCTGATTAGCCTGATCATCGCCACGAATGGCGGCATCGAAAGCAGGCTGCCGATTCTCTATACCATTCCGATTCTGATCGCAGGAGCGCTGTTCAACCGTCGCGCAATCTATATCACCGCTATCGCATCGGCAATTTTATATATAAGTATCGTTGGTGGCGAATTATCGGGTTTGGTTCGTCCGCACGGAAGCTTTCCTGAGCTGCGTGAAAACGTTGGCTATGTCACGATCACCGTTTTTTTCTTCCCTGCAGTCCTTTTATTGATTGCAGTGGCTGTTGATTTCATCACGACGCTTTTATCAACCCGGCAACGCCAACTGCGTGAAAGTCTGCAGGCGCTCGAAACCGCGCAGGAAATTGCCAAGCTAGGCAGTTGGGAGTGGGATATTGCGCGAGATGAAATCGTCTGGTCGAAGCAACTCCATAAGATCTACGGTGTGCCTGAAACAGATACGCCGATGTCGTATGCACAGTACGTAAAGATGCTCGGCCCGGATGATGTCGCCGAGCACAAAAAGATTATCTTGCAAGCGATGAATGACAAAGTAGAATTTCAAGTTGATCACGAAATCATCCGCCCTGACGGGAGCGTCGGCTACGTACACGGCGAAGGACGACCCGTTCTCGGCAAGGACGGCGTTCTAAAGAAAATGTCCGGCACCGCCCAGGACATGACCGAAAGCTACCTGCTGGATTCGGCCAAACGTGATTTTGTCGCGCTCGCGTCTCATCAGCTACGGACACCTGCGAGTGGGGTGAAGGCGTTTTTATCATTATTAATGGACGGACACGGCGGCCCTTTGAGTCCACCGGCACAAAATTTTGCACAGCAGGCGTATGACGCGAATGATCGCCAACTCGAGATCATTGACGCTCTGTTGAGCCTGGCAGCCATTGAATCAGGTAAGATGCTGATCGCTCGAACGCCCCTTGATCTACGCAGTTTGCTTAATCAGTGTATTCCGATCCACCAACAAAAAGTCGTCCAGAAACGGCAGCGACTCAAAGTAGTGAAGTCTCGTCGCCGCATCATGGTTAATGCCGACGAAACCGCCCTCAAGATGGTGATCGACAATCTACTGAGCAACGCCATCAATTACACACCCGAGGGTGGCCGCATCACTGTCACCATCCGGGCGAGTTCAGCTTCGGCCTTTATCGACGTCGCGGACACAGGCATTGGAATAGCAAAACAAGATCTGCCAATGCTATTTGGCAAATTTAACCGGCTCAACGCACCGGCGAGTAAGACTGTCGGCGGTTCAGGGCTTGGTCTGTATATCGCCAAGCAGATCGTCGATCGCCATGGCGGGACCATCAGCGTACGTTCGGCCGTGGGCGAAGGAAGCGCCTTCACCATGAGGTTGCCGCTTTTTCATCGAGTGCGGTAAAATAAACGTCATAAGGAGCACACGAGTGGCGAACATACTATTGATCGAGGACGACATCCCCCTGCAAGAAGCCTACGGCTTCATTCTTCGGGCGTCCGGTCATAACGTTGCGTCCGCTTTGAATGGTAAAGAGGGTCTTACGCAAGCTCGCAAATCCGTGTATGACATCATATTGCTCGATGTTCACATGCCTATCATGGACGGCTGGGATTTTTTACGCGCCTACCAGGCAGACAAACCCGACGTCACCAAGATCATTGTTTTTTCAAACATGGTCGAGCCGGACCTTGAGCGCGCCGCAGCCGAGCTTGGTGCCGATCGCTCAGTTTTGAAGTCGTCAATGACGCCAAGCAGTATGCTGAGCTTGATTCGCGATCTGACTGACTAGTCCCTGAGGACTAGCTGAGGAAATAAAATTTTTTGACTCTTTACGTGAGCTGACACGTTGACTCACCTTGTCATCTCACATATGCTTGATCCTGCGTGTTTTTTCTGGGAGGTGTGTGAAAACACATCTCTTACCCCTGTTATAAGCTAGATCATTAACGTACAGACTGGGGACGCAAAAGGAGGTTACAATGCGAATATCAATCTTAGCGAGCGCAGCCATCATTGGCGCTGCGATTGTCGGCCTAGCCGGTACGGGCGAAGTAAGTGCAGCGCCGACTGCCAGTCTCGTGACAGTAAGTCCTGGTGACAGTCTGAGTAAACTTGCTGGCACTCATCAAACATCAGTCGGTCGACTCTATTCGGCCAATGAAGCGGTCAATCATCCGGATATCATCTATGCCGGTCAAGCGCTTCGAGTTCCGGCCGACAGCGAAGCACTACCGGAACGAGCACTGCCGCAAGCTACAGTTGCTGCTCCAGAACCGACCGCACCCGTCGCCGCTCAGACCCCGACCGAAGCACCACGAGCGCCTCAGGCTACGCAAACCACTGCACCAGTCGTACCGTCTGGTAGCGTGTGGGACAGCCTCGCGATATGTGAATCGGGTGGCAACTGGGCGATCAACACTGGCAATGGCTTTTACGGAGGCTTACAGTTTACGACCTCAAGCTGGCAAGCTGTCGGCGGCACCGGGCTTCCAAGCCAGGCGAGCCGTGAAGAACAGATCTCGCGTGCGCAATCGCTCCAGGCAATCCAAGGCTGGGGTGCATGGCCGGCATGCGCGGCCAAGCTCGGGCTTCGCTAGAACCGATCGGCCCCTTCATCAAAAACACCTTCGCGGCAGACGCGAAGGTGTTTTTAACTATGGAATCAAAATAGCTATGTGCTATCATCAAACCAATAGCAGCATAGATGTGCGGAGGGGCTGAAGTAGAATGTCATTCGATCCAAGCGGTGGAGCAATATCGGGCGCAAGCGACGTCGCGTTAAATAACCCGGCCAATACTAATATTTTTTCCTACAATGGTACGTTGCAAAAATGGCAAAATACTTCCCTCACCGGACAGGTCTCACTCGCAACTGGCGGAGGCGCTGAAACGATCAGCACGATCGGCTCGGCGACTGGTGCGGTCACACTCAATCTCGCCAATGGAAACGTTTTTAACGTCACATTGACAGGCAATACAACGTTTACCTTCAGTGGTGCGACGGCAGGGAGGGCTTGTTCATTATCGCTTTACCTGACGGAAAACGCTACCGGCGGTTATGGTGTCACGTGGCCTAGCTCGGTCAAATGGTCCGGTGGTGCGCCGACACTCGCTACCGCTGCCGGGAACGTCAACATACTTGTATTTGAAACCCTCAACGGCGGTACGACCTGGTTCGGTTCGCTCGTCGGCGCTAACTTCGCGTAAGCAGACTCATGAGCCGATTAGCCCTCCGTCTGCAACGAGCCAGCCAAAAGAATATCCCTAAGCTCTACCTCACACCCCCCAGCGGCAGTTATGCCGTCGGCAGTACCGTCACGGTTGCAATCAGGGAAAATAGCTACACCAACAACGTCAATGGTGTACAAGCTAACTTATCCTATCCGTCTAGCCTGCTCCAGTTCGAATCCATCAGTACGGCTGGCAGCCCCTTCACAACGACCGTTCAAAATACCGGCGGCAACGGCAGTATCAACTTAGCCGTTGGGATCCTCGGCAGTTCCCTCACTGGTGATCGCCTTGTCGGAACTGTCACGTTCACGGTCCTGGCTGCTGGTGCAGCGAGCCTCGCTTTTACGAATGGATCGGCTATCACTGAATCAAGTGGCGGCACGGACATTTGCCGACTCAAGCAAGGGTCATCATTCACCCTCAATAGCGCTGGTAGTGCCCCAAGCATGTCACTTAGCCCGAGTACGGGTAACTACAGCGTCGGTGATACTGTCTCAGTCGCGATCTACGAAAACAGCTACACGACGGCTGTCAACGCCGCGCAGGCCAACCTGACGTACCCGTCATCGATGCTGCAATTCCAGTCGATCAGTACGACGGGTAGTCCCTTCACGACAACTGTTCAAAGTACCGGCGGAAACGGCACCGTGGCACTTGGGGTGGGGATCCTAGGTAGCAGCGTGAGCGGTAATCAACTTGTCGGAACCGTCACGTTCACGGTCCTCACCGCAGGCTCGGCTGCTATTGGTGTCGCGACGAGCTCAGCTCTGACGGACGCGGCAACGAGTAATAATATCCTGCAAGTCCGTAACGGCTCTACCTACACGCTTAGCGGCTCAAACCCTGGTCCGTCACCAAGCCTTATCTTGAGCCCAGCCACAGGTAGCTATGCGGTCGGTAACACCATATCGGTCGCCATCTATGAAAACAGCTACACGACGGCTGTCAACGGTGTCCAAGCCGATCTAACGTATCCATCAAGCTTGTTGCAATTCCAATCAATTAGTACGGCCGGCAGTCCGTTCACGACGACCATCCAAAGCACAGGTGGTAGTGGGACCGTCAACCTGGCGGTTGGACTGCTAAATAACAGTGTGAGCGGCAATCAGTTGGTCGGTACGGTTACCTTCACTGTGCTCGCGGCTGGCTCGGCTGCTATCGGTGTCGCGACGAGCTCGGCAATCACTGACACGGCAACGAGCAGTAATATTCTGCAGACAAGGACCGGTTCAAACTATACTCTGACCGGCTCAGGATCTAACTCACCGAGCATGATCCTCACCCCTTCGACGGGGAGTTACAGTGTCGGTAGTACTATATCGGTCGCCATCTATGAAAACAGCTACACGACGGCTGTCAACGCCGCGCAGGCCAACCTGACGTACCCGACGAACCTGCTACAGTTCCAGTCGGCCAATAACACGGGGGGTGGTTTCCCGACGGTCGTACAAAATAGCGGCGGCAACGGCACCGTCAACCTTGGTGTCGGTATTTTAGGAAGCAGCGTGAGCGGCAATCAGTTGGTCGGTACCGTTACCTTCACGGTCATCGCTGCAGGAACGGCAACGATTGGGGTTGCAACCTCCTCTGCGGTTACGGACGCCACCACTAGCAACAATATCTTGCAGGTCCGGACGGGCTCAACCTACACACTCAGCGCAGCCGCTGTGCCAACGATTTATCTGAACCCGGCAAGCGGTAGTTACGCATCCGGTAGTACGATTAGTATAGCGATGCGTGAGAACAGCCTAACCACAGCGGTGAACGCAGTCGAGGTGAACCTGACGTACCCGACCGCACGGCTCCAGTTCCAATCGGTCAATAACACGAATGGTGCGTTTACGACGGTGCTGAGCAGTAACGGTGGCAATGGAACGGTAAACTTATCTGTCGGTTTGCTCGGTTCGAGCACAACGGGCGACAAGCTAGTTGGAACAGTCGTGTTCACCGCCTTGTCCGCTGGATCAGCTGCTATCGGTGTCGCCAGTTCATCAGCGATTTATGACGCAGCAACGTCGACTGATATCAGCCAGACGAAGACCGGCTCAACAGTAACCATCACATGACGTTTCACGATAACACTTGCGTTTAGTTAAAAAATAATATACTTTCAGACGTAAGGGAAAAACCCGTGAGCAAAAAACCAAAACAATTCATTTTACGAACAGCCATTGCCGTCATCGCTGCAAGCGTGTCGCTCTTTAGTACCACATCGCACGCCGCGACTGGTACTCTCTACCTCAGCCCGGGGACGGGCAGCGTACAGGTAAACAGCAACATCAGTCTCACAGTGCGCTTAAATCCAGGTACAAACGTCACGGGTGTTGAGGCAGCGATTGGCTATGACACTTCACGTTTACAGTTCGTCAGTGCAGATGCCAGCGGATCACCATTTGATATCGAACTCAAAAACACCGGCGGCAGCGGCCGAGTCAGCATAAGCCGAGGTAAGTTCTCTGCCGTAAGCAGTGATAGCCTTGTCAGCCGAGTTACCTTCAAGGCCATAGCCGCTGGTGCTACAGGCGTTTCGATGTCAGGCAACGCTTCGGACACAAATGGTCAGCTAACGAATCCTGGTGTTAGTGGTGCCACCGTTACCGTTACATCACCATCAGTAACACCTCCTACTCCGCCAGCCACGCCAACGCCACCTGCAGCTCCATCGACACCATCCACGCCATCAACACCGAGAGCACCATCAACTACGAAGCCCTCAAGCGGCAGTAGCGGATCAAACAACTCAGGTACAACGAGCCGACCGAGCACTTCCCCATCAACCCCACCTTCGACAACTCCGACTGCAGGGCAGCCGCAAACAGCGACTGAAGTATCCGTCAGCAAAAGCGTATACATGACCGGCGCAAAATTCCTCGTCACTAGTACTGTTCCAGTCAAGTCGTACTTGGTCTACGGAGTCGACGGGGCACTCAACCTCCAGACTGCACCGACTGAGTTAGGGACAGAGCACAACATCATTCCGCTCGACGCGACACTCGAAGCTGGCACTGCCTATAGTTACAAAGTCATCAGTATCGATCAGAACGGCGTCCAGACCGAAACCGATGTCGAAACATTTCGAACGACCGGCTACAACGTACGAGTCAGTCTCACGAGTGGCAACAAGAAACCGCTCGCCAACAAAACAGTAACCATTCACTCAAGCCCTCAAACCGGCAAAACTGATAGTGCAGGAGCGGTCAGCTTTAAGGGACTAACGGCAGGCCAACATACAGTCACTTACAAAGCCGGTGACAAAACCTATAGCGAAAAGATACTGGTTCAAGATACCGCCCAGACCGCAGAAGACGGTTCACAATCAGCTGCGACACAGAACTTCTCAGTCGTCTATAAAACCCTTGCGATCCGTTCCTACACAGGTCTCTACATCAGCCTCGCCGTCCTTGCCTTACTGGCGCTTATCATCGCCCTTGTGGTTAAATATCGTCACAAATTCAGTTCGCCGGTACACACCACAGCGTTTGCTCCGACTGCAACACCCTATGTACAAGATCAAACAAACGTCCCGGCTAACCCGTTCGCACAACAACAATCCGACATAGATGGTGGGGTACCACCCGTCACAAACACTGGATGGCCCACCAACCCGACACCGTCACAACCACCGAGCGAGCCACCACTATCCCAGCCGACATCCCCGCCGCAGTATCCACCACCCATACCCCCAGCGACCGCGCAGCCACCTCAGACACCGACACAGTACCCGCCACAGCCCGGCACCAATCAATCAAACGATCAACAACATAAGGACGAATACTAAGATGACCACACCACGTAAACTCTTAAGCCTCACGCTCGGCGTGGTCATGGCAGCAACCAGTCTGGCGGTACTCCCAGATGCGCCGAAAGCCTCAGCCGCATGTGCCGCCCAGCCAACAACTTATGGCCGTTCGACCGCAACAGTCAACGTACCGACCGCCGGAACCTACCGTGTCTGGAGCCGAATCAAGGTACCGAGCACGAGTGCTAACTCCTATACGCTCGAGGTTGATGGCACCGTCTGCGGCATTACGGTCGGCGATCACACGGCCCTTCCGGTAAATACATGGGCATGGGTGGACTTTCAGGCCGGTGTAACAACCTCTAAGACAAATGTCACCCTCACCGCCGGATCACACACCTTTGTGATGATAGGTCGTGAAGCCGACGTCCAGCTCGACCGTGTCATCCTCACCGCCGACACGGCGTGTGTTCCAACAGGTCTCGGGGAAAACTGCGCGAACCCTCCTGACAAGACAGCACCGACTACCGCCATCACCTCACCGGCAAACAACGCTGTTCTGACCGGCACGGCTACGACGGTATCGGCAACGGCAGCCGACGATGTAGCGGTCAGCAAGGTCGAGTTCTTTATGGACAATACTCTTGTCACTACCGACACAACCAGCCCGTACTCCGCCTCAATCAACCCGTCGACGATGACAGCAGGGAACCATACGCTGTATACAAAAGCCTACGATACCGCCGCAACGCCTAACGTTGGTACAAGTACAGTTGTCAACGTGACCGTCCGCGACGCAGCAGCTCCTACCATCAGTGCGATCGCCTCAGGTAGCATCACACAAACTGGCGCAACGATTACCTGGACGACCAGTGAAGCATCTGATACACAAGTT
>DASVSL010000020.1:0-5212 GCA_036388095.1 Saccharimonadales bacterium (SeqCode)
CGAACCAGTCGTAGAGGTAGTGTTACCTGTTGTGTTTGTGGTTGTGGTTGTATTCGTCGTCGTTGTAGTCGTAGACGATGGCGCAGTAGCACAGGTTGGCGCGGTGATCGTGTCTGCCGCTGTTGATACAGTCCCGCCAAAAGACAGGGCTCGTCCGGTCCAGTTAGCATTATTACCGACAGTATTGCCAGATGCCGAGATGGCTGTACCTAAAAAGGTTGAGTCCGCACCAAGCGTGACTGCTTGAGTTGGCGTCCACCAGACATCACAGGTCGACGCGCCATTAGCTAGCTGGACAATTGAATTAGCTGAGGTGGTCAGCGCGCCGTCGATTCTGAAAATGAACGTTCCGCTTCCGCTGAGGGTGATCGTCCCACCCCCACCGACAGAGCCGCCACCGGTCACACAGTAGACACCGGGCGTATACACACCGACCGTTCCGTGCGTCGTGTCCGTGGCTAAATTAATTGAACCAGGGGCAAAGTTGAACGTACAGGGCTGTGCGTTCAGATTAGCTAACGCCGTGTTCTGGTCAACGCCCGCTTGCGCATACACAGAGTCCGCTGCATGAGTCGTGCCGTTTACGGTTGGCGTCATAGCGGGCGGCGTCGTATAGCCGAAATCGCCGGTCAAGATCGTGCCAGGCGCGGTATTCGTGTACGTGCCAGATAAAATAACAAAGCTTTTGGCGGCGCCAAGGTCAGGTGACGTCGCCGCGTGAGCTACCGGGGCGAATGTCAACACAGTTACAGCAAGCACTGCGGCCAATGAGGAGATGTTCAATAATAATTTCATGATTTTTATTTGTTCTCAATAGTATTGTTTTATTAAGTTACCGTCAGCATACCACTAGCACGATAATTAAGCGAATCAAGCCCTTGTTCATGCGACCACAAAAAAACACCCGGACAACAAATAGCCTGATGCATGGATACGCCAGGTTATTCATAGGCTGGGGAGAAGGGAATCGCTTTTGACACTCAAGCATCAAAAGTGCCGGGACAGTCCACTCGACTGTCCGTTCGATTCCCGCCTACAAAAACTATATAAATTGCCCGCAACCATGAAGGCTACGGGCAATTTATATGGCTGGGGAGAAGGGAATCGAACCCCTATTGACGGGACCAAAACCCGGTGTCCTACCATTAGACGACTCCCCAATGCTAGCCTCCTACTAATGTACTACGACTCAGGGATAGTATGCCGGTGTCCTGTCACGTTCCGCGACCCCACGACTTCGCGGCAGCGATCAAAGCTCGCTCCGGAAGATCGCTTTCCGGATTGCCACTGGCAATCCTCACATTAGACGACTCCCCATCGTCGAACGTAAAGATTATATCAGGTGTTAAGCAAGGGCGCGAAATGCTGCCGTAGTTTGGCTAATTTAGGCTCAATGACGACTTGGCAATAGCCAGCGTAACTATTTTGTCGGTAATAATCTTGGTGGTAGGGTTCTGCCGGATAAAACGCATCGAGTTTTTGCACACGCGTAACAATCGGGTCATCGAGCTTTGACTGCGCTTCGGCTTGCGAGGCCTCAATGACGGATACATCATTCTCATCTTTATAGAAAATAACAGATGCATACTGGGGCCCCACATCGGCACCCTGACGATCAAGGCTGGTCGCATCATGAATCGTCCAAAATACTGCCAAGATAGTGGTCAGGTTCACCATATCCGTGTCGAAGGTGACCTCAACGACTTCGACGTGCCCGGTCCCGCCACCAACAACGAGATTATAGTTCGCTTCATCAGCCGGACCACCGCTATAGCCAGACACGACACTCGTGACACCTTTTAGTTGCTGATACGCTGCTTCTAGACACCAAAAACAGCCACCACCCAGAACGATTGATTTACTTTTCATTCAGGTCAAACTGCAAACTTAGTGAATTGATGCAGTAACGCTGGCCGCCACGGTCGGTGGGGCCATCGTCAAAAACATGCCCCAGATGCCCGCCACATTTAGCGCAGGTCACTTCGGTCCGATTCATCCCCATAGAGACGTCGGTTTCCAGGCGGACATTCTCTCGATTCTTGGGCTCGGTGAAGCTGGGCCAGCCGCTGCCCGATTCAAACTTAGTGTCACTTGTGAACAGCTCGTTGCCACAATTAGCACAAGCGAAGGTTCCGTTACGCTTCTCCTCGAGCAGCGCTCCAGAGAATGGCCTTTCGGTCCCTTTATCGAACAGTACGTGTTTTTGCTCGTCACTTAAGTGGTTATTCATGCAATTATCATACCAACTCACAGTTAGAACCACCGTGAGATACCTTACTGAAACTCACTGCTACCGTTATTTCCAGAATGGTTCACGAGCACGGTATGATAGAACAACATAAGGAGTACCGAGACATGAAACGATCGTGGATAGTAATAGCAGCAATCGGTGGGGTAGTTTTACTACTCGCGCTCGTGATACTAGGCGGATACAACGGCCTCGTGAACGACCGTGAAAAAGTTCGCAGCCAGGTGAATACGCTACAAAGCCAGTACCAACGCCGCGCAGATTTAGTTCCGAACCTCGTTAACACCGTCAAAGGTGCGGCTAACTTCGAACAAGAAACGCTGACGCAGGTTGTCGAAGCTCGTGCAAACGCCACCAAGATCACCATCGACCCGTCAAAAGCGACGCCAGAGCAACTACAGCAGTACCAAGCTGCCCAGGGCGAATTGAGCCAGGCGTTGTCGCGACTGTTAGCCGTAACCGAGAATTACCCTGAGCTAAAGGCAACCGAAGCCTTCCGTGACCTCAGCGCACAGCTCGAAGGAACTGAAAACCGCATCCAGGTCGCGCGAACCGACTACGGTACCGCCGTACAAGCCTACAACGCCAAGATTCAGCGATTCCCGTCGAACATCACCGCCGGACTCTTCGGTTTTGACGCCTTTCCGTACTTCACTGCTGAAAATGGCGCACAAAACTCTCCGACAGTCGACTTCGGCGAAGCAGAGTAGTTAGACATGCTGCGGCTGGTTGCCAGTTGGATCACGGGCGCTGTATTGGCGACGCTTGTTGTCACAGGCACCAGCCACGCCCAAATGGCTGTCCCACCGGTGCCTGCCAGCGGCTACGTGCTCGACCAGACAGAAACCCTCACGCCAGACCAAATTACCGCCCTTAACGAGCAGATCTCGGCCTACAAAGCTAAAACCAGCGTTCAGCTCGCCGTCTTGATGGTTCCCAAGATTACCTCGGACGACTACCTAGAGCGTTACAGCTTGAACGTCGCCCGTACTTGGGGAATCGGCCAAAAAGACAAAAACAATGGCGCGCTACTGCTGATTGCCAAAAACGACCGCAAACTCCGTATTGAAGTTGGCACTGGTCTAGAGGGTGATTTGAGTGATGTGCGTGCCAGTCGGATCATCCGCGACCGCATCACGCCCGAATTTCGAAACAACCGCTACTACGAGGGTATTGCAGCAGGTATCGAAGGTATGACGCTGGCCATTGGCGCCACCAACGACCCTCGTCTGGCCGCCGAATCAAATAACTCGGATGGCTGGGGCAGCTTGCTCGTCAATTCGATCATATTTGGCGCGTTCGGCATCAGCTGGCTCGGGTCTATCCTTGGCCGCACCAAAAGCTGGTGGGCTGGCGGCGTCATCGGCGGCACCGTCGCCTCAATCGGATCATTCTTTGCCACCGGCGGCAATGGTATCGCCATCCTCATTGCCACCATCGTCGCAATCGTGGTTGGCCTCGGGTTTGACTTCATCGTCAGCAAAAACTACCGGCGTGCGCGTGAGCGCGGCGACACACCCGCGTGGTGGGCTGGCGGAACAACGCTCGGCGGGGGTGGAGGTGGATCTGGCGGTTTTGGTGGCGGAGGATTCGGCGGTGGCGGTGCTAGTGGTGACTGGTAGCCGAGGCATCATTACCGTAAGACACGTCGCCAAGATACACTGCTAGCTCTCGCCGTAGCTCCACAAGCCAACCCATTTCGGGAAACTGCGCATGTAATCGTTCATGATGCGCTTGGACGGAACGCATAAATTCTTCACGACTCGGATAGTTCTCTCGAATCATCAGGCCACCGTTGGGTATATGAACGAGTAGTGTCATGAATTTATCGACGAGTCGGACAAAACGTGCATTTGGATCGATCTGTTCTTCGTATGCCCGTAGTCGTTCGACGTACACTGGGTCGAGGCTCTCGTATTCTTTGATCATCTGTTCCATACCCTGAGTCTCAAGATCCTGCTTACTGACCAAGCCATCTGCAGTAATGAAGTCAGTTGGGGTATCGCCCACGTACGCCTCGATATCATCATGCAAATTTGCATACAGTGCAATCATACCTTCGCTACAGCTTTCCGGCAGCCGATCATAATATTTACGATAGAATGCCGTCGCGACGGTCACGAGCATATCGCCGTGTTCTGAGACGTTCTCTCGTCGCCCATCAGGGTGAACGACCCTGGTACGTTGCTCGACGGCTCGGCGTGAGGCGATCGCTCCCATTGCGACGGCAAGCTCAGTGCCCTCGGGGGTGCCTTCAGGTAAATGTGGGCGTTCGAACAAAAAGCCATTTTCGTAAGTAGGTCGATCAATATTCATCTTTTGCGTAGTCATAGGTATGCTCCATAAAGTTTGCGTTTCCGCGCAGCGCCATCGCAGTTATTTCAGGCACCGACTGAAAGACTTTGCTCTTGGCCGCCAGCGCGTCGTTCGTCAGCCATTCATTATGGTGTCCCTCATCATCCACAATTAGTCTACCGCTTGGGTTCGTGCCGTGAATCAAGACAAAGACTTTGTCTTCTAACAGATCGCTCGACTCTCGGTCATAGTCCATTTTATGATAAAAACCTGCCACCGTAAGGTCGGCTGACAAGCCGGTTTCTTCCATCAGTTCACGGGCTGCTGCCTCAACCATCGTTTCGCCCCAGCGAATCTTGCCGGTCGGACGACCCCAAAACCCAAAATACGGTTGTTTTAGGCGTTGCTGGGCCAAAAACTCACCCCGGTCGTTCTGCACAATTAACGCCACCGACAATTTCGGCTGCTTTTCGATGACATTGTCGTCGGTATCCATTCGGTTGGCGTACTCTTTGCCAGCCCGGCTCAGAATGTACCGCCGAGAGGATGCTTTCTCGATATAGCCAACCTCGATTAGTTTTTGGATATGAAAATTAGCATGGTCGCTGGTCATACCAGTTTGTTTTTGCAGCTCAGCAAACATCGCACTCGGACGTAGTAGCAGGTGCC
>DASVSL010000021.1:0-11651 GCA_036388095.1 Saccharimonadales bacterium (SeqCode)
AAATATATCTGTACGTCTAAGCACCGTTAGATGCGATTTACGATGCAAAACATTCATATTTTGGATCGAGAGGAGAACGCACGAAAGCCCGCCACTTTTTCAGCCACTTGCTTGCTGAAAAATGCGCGGGGCTTGGGATGATGTTCGACGTGGAGCCACCTGAGAGATTTGAACTCTCGACCCCTTCCTTACCATGGAAGTGCTCTACCACTGAGCTAAGGCGGCATCTGCGATGTCTGCCTTCTAAGGCAGAGCACCGTGCTGCATTCGACTTTACCGGCATTGCCTTGGACTGAGCTAAGGCGGCGCAAAGTACGGGGTCTATGATAGCAATTCAGGGGTGAGAAAAAAAGGTATATCGTCTAGCAGACGAAAGCATCAATCATTTGTTGATCTGCTCAGTGCGAATCAAATATACCCGGTCATCAAACCCGCCACGTTCTTCGGCTTTCTGAATACGCGCTCTTTCAATTTGGTCTGGTGTGTAGCCTAAAGCTTTTCCAATACTACGAAGTACTTCAAGCGTGTCAGCTAGTTCTTCTAAACATGGATTATCTTTTACTTCCGCTGACTCTTCACCTAACTTTGCGGTCAAAACCTCAAGATATTCTTCATCTGTCTGAATAATACGTACTTCAGCCCTATACCCATCCTGCTCACAAATTGCTGGGATTTTATCACGGACTAATTTATTGTACTGAGTCATTTTCCGAGTATACCAAACGGTGCTGGGGGAGGGATTCGCTTTTGCCGCCCAAGCGTCAGAGTGCCGGGGAGCAACGACATTTGCTCCCGTTCGAATCCCACTTTCAGACAAACAGAAAATACGACTAGCCGTAAAGACTAGTCGTATTTTCTATGGTGCTGGGAGAGGGATTCGAACCCCCGTAGGCGAAAGCCAGATGATTTACAGTCACCCCTCGTTGGCCACTTGAGTATCCCAGCCAATATGGAGCCGATTCAGGGATTCGAACCCAGGACCTGCTGTTTACAAAACAGCTGCTCTAACCAGCTGAGCTAAATCGGCAAAACTGACTGTGCCATAGTATCAAATCTGCTGACGAATGAGAATCGCGGCAGAACGATGCCCCGGTATGTAACCGGGGCAAAGTCTTACTGCGAAGATGATCAGACGGAGAGTCCGTTGGTCTACTGCCGGTCGCCCGGAACGTCAACGCCCCAGTCATAGGGGTCTTCGTCAGTGCGGCTACGCTGTTCGTACTCTGCACGGAGCTCATCTTCGATGAACGGCCCGTGAAGCATCATGCGTAGCCAGCCGTCGGCATCGTGCCCGTGGCACAGGACTTGTGCATTGACGTTTGCGCGCCACTGCTGGCGCTCCTGCTCGAAGTCGCGGTCCATGGTCTCCATGCACACCGCGGCGATCTCTTCCGCTTCGATGCGTGCTGCTTCGTCCAGCTCTTGCTGCTCGCTCGCGTACTGTTGCCACGCATCGCGGGCTGATCGAGAGATTTTCATGCTCATGAGTGTTCCATCCGTTCGTCAGGGGACGTGAAGGTGCAGTAAGACTATATACCTATTATAGCAAACTTATTATGTATTGTCAATATCTACATAACGACGCGGCGAGATGGGCGGCGGATGCGCTTGAGAACACCTGTCGGGACTGCCATGGTGGCAGCTTTGTCACGTAGGCCAGTCGCCAGCTCTCCCTTGCCGTCGCGGTCGTAGGCATCGGCCAGGATACCGAGACTCTGCGGGTTCGGCTCTAATTCGACGGCCCGTTCGAGGGCTTCAATCATCTTGATGGTGTTGCCAAGCTTTTCTTGTACCTTGGCGTAAGCGACATGGCGGGCGGCGAGGTCGCCTTCCAGCTTTAGAGCTTGCTCAAATGCCAAACTGGCTTTTTCGTAGCGCTCTGTCTCGTAATAAATCAGGCCGACGTTATGCAAGCTGCTTGCACTTGGCTCTAAGCTTTGGGCGATTTCAAAACACTCAATGGCGTCGTCATAGGCACGCTGTTTGGCATACAAAATACCTAGACGGTTGTAGGCAGTCGCGTTACGTTCATCCACACGCAGAATAGTCAGTAACGCTTTCTCTGCACGCAGATACTTTTTGTCCTGAAGTCCTTCTTGGGCAATTTCCCACAGGCGATCAAGCCGACCTGAAAGGCGTGACGGCAGATCGCTGCCATCCGCATCAAGTGGTTTTTTGTAGAGCAGTGCCCAGACGCCGAGCAGTGCAACGAGAAATAGTCCGATCATTGCTCCTGCTAGTATAGCAGCGTTATAGGGTGGCAGCCAACCACATCAGGTGCGTTCGTACGTGCCCGTTGGCCTGAATCCGTGTCATCGCCGTTTCAAGGTGCGCCATCCCGGCAACATTTTGTGCTTGTGCCTGCTTGAGCAAGCTGAACTTCAGTAATTCTGCGCACATAGCAAGTAGCTGCAGCGCGGCTGCGCGGTCGGTGTATCTTTTGGTCAGAGCCAGGCGCTCGTATAGTCCAGCGCTCAAAAAGGTTCGTGCATCGCCGACAATCACCCCCTGCTCTGCTAGCCGACCATCGTCTGACGCGAGTCGGATGAGTTCCGCTGGTCTGCCCGCCGCCAAAAAAAGCGTCTGCCGACGTTCAGTCTCGGACAAATCGAATGTATCGAGCGCGGCGGCCGATTGTTCGCTACTAATTGGCCGCACCGGAATGACTTGCAGACGGGACCGCACCGTCGGCAATAACCGATCTGGCGAATGCGAGGTCAAAATGAAATAAATATGTGAGGCCGGTTCTTCGAGTAGTTTCAAAAAGGCATGTTGCGCATCGAGGCTCATACTATCGGCGTCATCAATAATAATCGGACGGCGTCCAGCAGCCGTCGTCCGAGTATGCCGATACAGTTCTCTGATGCGATCGATTGCTATCAGACCCTTGTCGTCTGGCTGGATGATTTCTTGCGGCTGGCCGCTGTCAGCGACGCGACTTGCCAATTCACGGGCGAGCGTCCCTAATCCCATTCCATTTTGCCCGACAAGACAGCTGGCGTGAGCCGGACGTTGCAGGTACGCATTCAGAAGCACCGTCGTCGCCGGATGCACGATCAACTTAGTCACGAATTGAGTCCATGAATTGCTGTAAATCATCAGGTGCTGGCGCTTCAAACGTTTGACGACGAGATGGCGGAATCGTGATCTCAATTGACTCTGCATGCAAGCAAAGCCGATTGATTGGCCCCTCGCCCGAACCATAGACGACGTCTCCCACGATCGGCGTGCCTACATATGACATATGGACCCGTAGCTGATGGGTTCGTCCCGTCTCGGGCCACAGCTTTACGACTGCGAAACGGCCGTTTGACGATAATACCTGATACCGCGTCGCGGCTGACTTGCCCGCTGGATCGACTCTGAAAGTAGCTGGTTTTTTCGGGTTTCTCGCAATTGGCAGCTCCAGGCGGGCTTCGCTGTCTTTTGGCACACCTTTTACCACCGCTAAATAGGCTTTGTGAGCTTTTCGATCTTGAAACTGCTTTTGTAAAAGCTTCTTCGTACTCGCATCACGCGAACAGATGATAATTCCGGACGTGCCCCTGTCGAGCCGGTGCACGATTCCAGGCCGATCGGTGTCATCGCCGTCGTGCTGACGGGTGCGCATAAATTCCGCCACGCTGAACTCGTCGTTTTGCGCGCCTTTGGCGTGGCTCAAGATGCCGGTCGGTTTATTGATAACGGTGACGTGTTCGTCTTCGTAGATAATCGGCAAGGTTTGACCGTCGAAATCAGGTGCGGCCGGTACGTTTACAGCAACTTCGTCATCTTCATCGAGCAGACGCTTCGTTGAGGTTTCGATAATGCCGTTGACCGTCACATGGCCAAGTTCAATCGCCCGCTGCCAAGCTGACCGTGAACGTTCCGGCCAGTACAGTGCGACGTACTGGTCTAGTCGCATCCTTATGATCCTGGTCGCAGACCGACGGCTTGCTGAACGCGCAGCAATGTCGCATTAGCCACTTCGCGCATGGCGGCTTCGGACGTTTCCAATTTTGCGAGCAAAGCTTCGTCGCCAACGGCCTGGTAGCGGGCTTGGAACGTCGTCAAGAATTCTTCAACAGCGCCCGCAACGGTGGACTTTAGCTCACCGTAGCGGCTAACGCCTTCCCACTCCGCGTTAACTACAGCTTGATCTTGACTGCTGAGCCGTGCAAGTATCTGAAGCAGGTTCGACACACCAGGTTGTGTTTGCCAGTCAAAATGAACATTCGCCAAGCTATCGGTCGTCGCGCCCATGACTTTTTTGGCAGCGTCGGCCGGATCGTCACTTAGCAGAATCGTACCGCGTGGATCAGCGATGCTTTTGCTCATTTTTTTGTCTGGGTTCGTCAAGCTGCGAATCCGCACACCACTGTCGAGACTGATAAATTCAAATTGTTTTTGCCACGGCTCAGGCGGCGTAAGAATGTCACCAAATTTCGCATTAAGACGCAGGGCGATATCCCGCGTCATTTCGATGTGTTGTTTTTGGTCATCGCCTACCGGTACCCACCGCGCGCCGTAGAGCAACATGTCGGCTGCCATCAGCACTGGGTAGTTGAACAACCCGACCGACACGCTCGTCTCGCCGTCAGATTTTTCTTTGTACTGCGTCATGCGTTCCATCTCGCCGACACCCGTAAAACAATCCAAGATCCATGTCAGCTCACTGTGTGCTGGGACGTAGCTTTGACGATAAATATACGTGTCAGCCTGGTCGATATCGAGCCCTGCGGCCACAAAATACTTGAGGTTTTTGAAGGTTCGCTCATACAATCCGGCGTGATCGATCGGGGTTGTGAAGCTATGCAAGTCGGGCACAAACATATTGAGCTGGTAATCTCCAGCCGTTCGTTTTTGCAGTTCGACCATCGGGACAAATGCGCCTAAATAGTTCCCGAGTGTTGGTTCGTCATTACTGCGGACACCGGTCAATATGACGTCTTTCATGTAGACATTAGTATACACTGTTAGACTAATTGCATGGAGCGCTTCGACCACATCGCCATCATCTATAACCCGCTCAGTTCGGGTAATGCTTCGGTGCTCGCCAAACGCCTTGCCAATCAAGTTAGTCGGACGGCGGCAGACATCGGCGTTCGCAAAGCGACGTTGATACCGACCAAGCACATGCGTCACGCGGTTGAATTAGCCTACGATAACGCTCTTAATTTTGACCGACCGCTCATCGTGTCGGTCAGTGGCGACGGCGGGTATAACGAAGTTATCAACGGCGCCATGAACGCCAAACACATTTCTAAGCACGCTCGACCAGTCGTCGCAGTCGTCGGTGCCGGCAACGCCAACGACCACAAACGTGTCATGCGCAGCAAGCCGCTCATCAACCTGATCAAGCATGCTGAACCGCGTTCATTCGACCTCGTACACATCGAAGCAACGGCCAAGGACTTCAAACTCGAACGCTACGCGCATAGTTACATTGGCCTCGGTATCACGCCCGAAGTCGCCCACGATCTTAACAAAAACGGCAAAGGCTTCTGGAAAGAATTGCGGATCGTTTTTCATACCTTTCGTCGCTTCCAACCTTTTGAGATCCTCCATGACAAACGCCGTTTACGACTCAATAACCTCATTTTCGCGAACATCAACGAGATGGCGAAAATCGTCAAACTCGATGATAAAAACACGGTACATGACGATAAGTTCGAAGTGATCGCTCTGAAGCATCACAATAAACTACACATGCTATTTGTACTGGTAAAGGCAGCGATCGTCGGCTTTAAAGGTGCGCCCAGCTACCAAACCTATCGGTTTCAGACCACTGATGCGATGCCAATTCAGCTCGACGGTGAAGTCGAGCAACTACCGGCGAAATGCCGTGTGACCGTGCGTAGCGTGCCGGCTGCAATCGATAGCTTGTTTTAGGCGTCTTGAGATCAGTAGCATAACGCACTTGCTTTTTGATATGAAGTGTGCTATAATGGAATTATTGCGAACAGTTAGCGTGAGGAGCGCCCGAATAGTTAGCGCAACCCTCAGTCCCACAAGGACCCGGCGCCAACTGTCACTTTTCTCCCGCTTCTAGCGCAGTCATATCACAACAACACGAGGTTCTTATGCCCTATAACTCTTCACGCCGCCGTACCGGCAGCCCGTCGCGCATGGGCGCGGCATCATTCCGACCCGCGCACCGCCGCAGCTCTAACAAAGCAAACGGTGCTCAGTACATTAATCCGACCCGTTTCACCAACGCCGCCATCCCGGCTGCCGAGGAAATCGCCTACCAACCAACCAACCGCTTCGTCGACTTTGACCTTGGCGACGCGCTTCAGCGCAATATCGCCACCAAGGGCTATGTCACGCCAAGTGCTATCCAGGACCAAGCGATCGGCCACGTCCTCGATGGCCGCGACGTCATCGGCCTTGCCAACACCGGTACCGGCAAGACGGCCGCCTTCTTGCTGCCAATTCTGGCGCGACTCGATAAGGGCGGCAAAAAGCCAAGCGTCCTTATCATGGCTCCGACCCGCGAACTCGCGATTCAGATCGACGAAGAATTCCGTTCATTTGCGACCGGCATGCAGTTGTATTCGACTGTCGTCGTCGGTGGCGCCAACATTGAACGCCAGGTCCGTGAGCTTTCACGCCGACCCCACATCGTCATCGCGACACCTGGTCGCCTAAAGGACCTGCTTAACCGCGGCGCCGTCAAGCTCGACAACGTCACTACCTTAGTGCTAGACGAAGCCGACCGTATGCTCGACATGGGCTTTTTGCCCGACATCCGCCGCATCGTTCAGCAGACGCCTGACAACCGCCAGACGCTGTTCTTCAGCGCGACGATCACAAAGGACATCGAACATGTCATTCACGACTTTTTGCGCGACCCAGTTACCGTTAGCGTCCGTAAGGGCGAAACGAACGACCACATCGAACAGAGCGTCATCGAAGCGAAAGACAAAAATCACAAAGTCGAGCTTCTGACTGACCTCCTCGGCCAGGCTGCCTACGACAAAGTCCTCGTTTTTGGTGATACCAAGTTCGGTGTACAGCGCCTCAGTGAAACGCTGACTCGCTCTGGCATTCCTGCTACCGCCATCCACGGCAACAAGACACAGAGTCAACGTCAACGCGCCCTCAAGGATTTTCGTAACGAGCACGTCCGCGTCCTCGTCGCGACTGATGTCGCTGCCCGTGGTCTCGACATTCCGAACGTCAGCCACGTCATCAACTTTGACCAGCCAAAAACCTACGAAGACTACGTCCACCGTATCGGTCGTACCGGCCGTGCCGGCGCTAGTGGCACCGCCCACACTTTCGTTATTAAGTAGCGTACACCGTACGCTTCGGCTGCATTTTACTACCGGTTGATCGTCTATGGTCAGCCGGTAGTAGTAGTAGTGTGTATGGCAGTGCGACGCGGCTTTGGTTTCGTTCAAACTATACGACTGGCAGTTCGATTATTTGGGTGCGGAAAATAACGTTTTTTCGCGCGTAAGCCACGCCGCTTTCATCGCTTTATACTGCTCGTTGTCTTTCGCTTTTGAATAATACTCAAAAAATATACGGGCAGATTCTGCTTTTATCGATGTCTCTGAATTTTCGTCTTGCGGTGTTACCCGCTTCTTTGCATCGTACTTACGGCCGCTGGCATGGTTGGCGTAGCGTCGAGATCGTGTCCATCCCATCATAAGGAATTTGCGCGCCATGTCTGCCCCGACAAAATTCTCATCTTTTATATACGCTTCAAACATGGCGTACAGCCGTTTTGCTGACACCTCGGCAATAGCCGGTGTTTTGAATCGCCAGTGAGGCAGTAGCTCGTCTTTGTACGGCTGAGTTATCAAGACGCCCTGCTCACCTCGTCCTACCCGATACTTTTCGGGGTGCGTACGGAAATTAATACTTCGGTATGAATCTGTATACGATGTGGACATAGGGCTAGTATATATCGACGCGACACGCGCGTTACGCCATTTTTCTAAATGTAAGGATTCCTACATCATTAGCCATCATGAGCTGCTAGGATGGCGGGATGATAAAGTTCAGTACGTGACACAACTTAAGTTCAGCAACCGACGGCTTTATGCGCAGCTACGCCCAGACGACAACGGTTTGCAGCATTTAATCGCCCTGCAAGCACTCATTGATAACGGCAAATTGGTTGCGCCAGACGCGCTGCATTTAACGCTGATTCATTATGGCAAAGTCAGCGAAATGTACGACGATATATCTGCAGTGAGTGGCATTGATCGGACATCGTACATGGCGGCGCTTGGTCGCTTCGTACAAACGATCGAGCAAATACTACCCCAGCAACCACTACTGTTACAGCCAAGCGGATTCGATAAATTTGGTCCGGGCGGAATGTCCCTTGTTATTCGGTACGACGCAACGTCAAAACTACGTATGATCCATGCCTGCCTCTATGACGAACTATCACGTTTGCTGCGTACGATTGGAATTACGGATGTCGACACATTCGTACAGGACAATAGCAATCTTCAGTTTACTCGCGTCTTCCGCCCGCACGTGACGATTGCACTCGGCTACGAAACAACCCCATTGCCAACGACAACGCTGAAGTCGGTCTACTTCAAAGCGATGCCGATCGTTTACTGAGTCGCCCTACAGGCGACTGCGTTCGTCTTTTAACTTTTGCAGTGATCGCTCAGTTTCGGATATCTCACGGTCAAGCTGCTGTTGCCTCGCATTGCGTTCGTCTTCGGCTTGATTATTATAGGCAAGCGCCATAGCACGCTCTCGCTGTGCATCAGCTTCTAGCCGCTCGGCCGAGCTAATGTCTGCTTGGGCGGCGACATCATCCCCGGCGGCGGCATGACGTTCTGCGCTCTCGCGAAATCGCCTCGCCTCGATCTCATTGCCCTGGGCGCGTCGTTCTTGTGCGTTAGCCGATGTCTGTAAGCTACTAATATCTGGCATAGTGTTTTCCTCTCATTTACTTTAGAGTACTCTGCATACTTCGCGATGTCTGAGCAATTTTTCACAAAAATAAAACACACCCGTATAGGTGTGTTTTATTGATTTTGTAAATCGTCCTAACGCTTTGAGAACTGTTCGCGCTTACGGGCGCTACGTAGACCGTATTTCTTGCGCTCTTTTTCACGCGGGTCGCGCTTCAGGAGGCCTGCCTTTTTTAGCGTGGTACGCAGCTCATCGTTCATGATACTGATGCTCTTGCTGATTGCCAGCTTTGCTGCATCGACTTGTCCGGCGGAACCGCCGCCGCTGATGACGATACTAACGTCGAACTCTTTTTGCTTACCAATGGCCGCAAGTGGGTCAGTCAGTTCGGCAAGATGCGTCGCGTTCTTTGAGAAATACTCATTCGCCGGTTTCCCGTTGATCGTAATGACACCAGTGCCACCACTCAGACGTGCGCGAGCTGTCGCTGCTTTTCGACGACCAAGGCCGTAAAAATAATCTTGTGCCATTACCGTACCTCAATCTTTCGTGGCTGTTGTGCTGTGTGGTCGTGAGCCTCACCGGCAAATACCCGTAGACGTGCCAGGCGGTCAGCTAACTGCTTGTTGCGTGGCAGCATACCTTTGACGGCCGCTGTAACCGCAGCGCCTGGATTAACCGCTTGGCTCTCACGGAGACTTCGCTCTTTGATGCCGCCCGGGTAGCCGGTGTAGCGGTAGTAACGCTTCGTTTCGGCTTTGTCGCCAGTTAACACGACGTTGCTGGCATTAATAACGACGACATAGTCACCGTCATCCATACTTGGTGTGAATGTTGGCTTGTATTTGCCCGTCAGGCGCGTTGCGATGAACGTCGCGACGCGGCCGAGTGGGGCTTCACTTGCATCCACTAGTACCCAGTTGTGGGAAACTTCGGATACTTTTTTGCTATAGGTTTTCATGCTGTCTCCTTCGCGGTCGGTGTTGCCACAGGTTCGGCAGTAATCTCGGTCGGTGCAGCGTCAGCAATTGGATCGACGAAACTGATGCGCGCCATTTGCGCGTTGTCCCCAACACGTAGTCGTGTTCGTTTGACGCGCAGGTGACCACTGTCGCGAGCCGTTAGCTGTGGCGCGATGCCGTCAACCAAACGGTTAGCCGCCTCGAGGGTACTGAGTCCGGCAATTACCTGGCGACGACTGTGGAGGTCGCCTTTTTTTGCCTTAGTGATCAGAACTTCAGCGTAAGGCAGCGTTTCTTTTGCCTTCTCGAACGTCGTTTCGATGGCACCGTACGTGAAGAGGCTGGTCGCAAGTCCTTTCAAAAGGGCGCGGCGCTGATCTCGTTCACGGCCGAATTTACGGCCTTTATATCCATGTCGGTGCATAGACTAAAACTCCATCTCCGCCAGCTTGTCTTTGACCTCGTCCAGCGCTTTGCTGCCAAAGCCCTTGAGCTCGCGCAGGTCAGTTTCGCTCAACGTTACCAAGTCGTTAATGGTGCGGATGTCGTTATTAATCAATGCGTTGGTAGTCCGTGCCGTCAAGTTGAGGTCTTCGATTGGCATGTTCAATTCAGTCGCAACATCCGCACCATCACCAGCCAGGGTCGGCGCGGCGTCGACACGGGTGCTTCCAGCGAGGGCGGTGTATTGGTTAATGAGGATAGCGGCGGCTTCTTCGAAAGCTTCTTGTGGGCTGAGTGATCCGTCGGTGTCGACAGTGAGCAGTAGCTTGTCGAGGTCAGTGTTTTGACCGACACGGGTGTTCTCAACCTTATACCGCACGCGCTTGACTGGGCTGAAGAAAGCATCGAGTGCGATCATGTCGCTGTGAGCACGCTTTTCGCTTGATTCTTCAATCGTGCGGTACCCACGGCCAGCTTCAACGACGAGGTCGATAGTCAGCGATGTCTTTGGGTCGTCAATCGTGCAGATATGTGCATCAGGATTAACGATAGTAATGTCAGCTGTTGTCTTAATGTCACCAGCAGTGACAACGCCGGCACCCTTTGTTTCGAGGCGAAGCTCAACTGGTTGGTCGCTGGCGCTGCGGACACTGACTGACTTTAGGTTCAACATGATATCGACGACGTCTTCGACAACGCCTGGAATCGTGGTGAATTCGTGGCTGACGCCCTCTACCTTAAAGGCAGTGATGGCTGCGCCTTCGATGCTGCTAAGTAGCACGCGGCGCAGACTGTTACCGAGTGTCATACCGTAGCCGGTGTGTAGCGGTTCGATAACGAACGTTGCGCTTGACGAACCGTGCTCCTGCACGCTAGCCAGTGATGGATTGTGGATTGCTTTTGCCATGGTTAATTTACCCTGTGCTCCTTATTTGACTTAGCGTGAGTAATACTCAACGATTAACTGTTCTGTGATCTCGGCTTCGGCTTCTTCGCGTTTTGGCAGGCCAGTAATGGTGACGGTCAGCTTCTTACTGTCAGATTTCAGCCAGCTGAGTGGGCCCTGGACGCTATCTTTGACGATTGTCTCGATCTGCGAGAAATAGCCGCCTTTGACGCTGTGTGGTCGAACGACGATTTCATCACCAACGCGAACGCGAATTGACGGGATATCGACGCGACGACCGTTTAAAAGGAAGTGGCCATGAGTGACAAGCTGACGAGCCCCACGGCGACTAGTGGCAAACCCTGCACGGTAAATGACGTTGTCGAGTCGTCGCTCGAGCAGTTGGAGCAGCATTTCACCAGACTGGCCCTCACCACGGTTGGCGTCTTTCATGAGACGAGCGAACTGCTTTTCAAGCAGGCCGTACA
>DASVSL010000022.1:0-8198 GCA_036388095.1 Saccharimonadales bacterium (SeqCode)
CGTGATACGTATCACGGGTGCCGCCTACCTGCCGGACGTACCACGCGGCACCGGCCAAATAGACTGCCCAGATGTGGGTATAAACAAGCCAACTGACATCAGCAAAACTCAGCCATATCAACTGACTCAGCGCAAGTGTTAGTGCGGCCACAGGCAGAAGGTTTGCCGCGCGATGAGCCCATAGTTGCGGACGAACCTGTATACCAATCACTGCGACAGCGATCAGGGCAACCGGAGCAACGTAGCCCGTCTCACTTAGGCTCAAGACCAGCCACCCAATGCCACCGGCAATGAGGGTCGTTACCCAGGCATACCGTTGTCGAGTCACATTCATCAAATAGCCGCCGACATAGTACAGCAGAGCCGTCAGGGAGAAGGCATACCCAATGACTGCGCCTGTTTCAAGCTGCGACAGTTTGGCCAGACTTAGGCCGACGCAGATGGCAACAAGCGGCGATGCCAAGGCAACCAGTTGCGGAGAGTCTTCTGCCCATGATAACCACATGACTAAAGCGCTCAGCAGTAATAGAGCAGGTAATTGCAACGTGTACTCGCCGCTGAAGATAACAAGTATTGCTGACACGATAATCAGTCCTGCACTCAGCGTCCTCGCTGTCATGATGATGGCGCGAGTACGGCTAAAGAAGCGTCCGATCAAAACGGCGATCAAGGTCGCGAGAACATAGAGACTGTGATGAACCATAGAATAGTCCTCGTCAAAGCCTCCGTCCCATGCCGTTAGCGCATGTGGCAATGCAAAGATACTCAGGGCGCCGACGATAAGGGCGGCTGGTTGCACGGCTCGGCGCAGCAATAGCGAAACCACCAAAATCGTGAACACCAGTCCGACAACTAACCAACCCGCCGACACGAGGGCAAACCATAGTACGGACAAAACACTTAGGCTAATCGCAATATGATAGACAGCCACATCGTAGCGGACATCAAATTTATGAAGTGTTGACTGCAGGACCACCCAGCCGAGCGTATGACTGATCGCCAAAAACGCGACGACGCCCGCAAATAACAAATCGTTGTCACGAGTCAGGTAATGGATGACAAGCAAGATACCAGTTAGTTTGAGGACATGGCCAGTAATCGCCAAGCTGCTACGAGCTGCTGCTGTTGGCCGCGCGGTCAGGATCAACGAGAGGTAGTACAGGCTAGAGAGCCACACGCTTACGCCAAGTTGCCATTCCTGCATGATCGACCCGGCGTAGATCAGGTTCGCGAATAGTACGACAGGTGCAAGCACCGCGGCCGACCATTGGAATGGTCGCTGAAAATAGCGTGCCTCATACCCAAGTCTCCAGGCGAGGAGCTGAACCAGCATTCCACTGATAATGGCAACCCAGAAAAATACATACACGGGTGCATCGAATAGTTTCACGGTGGACGATGACAACGATAGTGCCGTTAGGAAAGTAAGGTAGCCGATCACTTCGGCCCGCGTCACAACAACAGCTACGGCGCTCAGCGGTACGAGCAAGAGCGACGTGACAAACCACACGACCGGACGGTCCAAGCCAGGATAGAGGTATCCCGCCGCAAACCCACTGACTGCAGCGAGCACCAGCCCAATTCCTGCAAACGCCGACCCAGCCGGACGTAGCCGTTTCGCGTTGCCACGTGACATAAGTAGCCCACCACCATAAAAAACAATGCTCATGAGTATAAGAACGATCAGTCGTGCCGCTGGCCCAATTTCGCCATAAACGACAAATAGACTCATACCGCCAAGCAACAAAAAAGCGCCGACATAGAGCAGCAGTACGGTTTGATCGATGGCGTTGGCGGTCGTGGCGGCACGAGGGACATTTTGTGCAGGTTGCACCGGCAACGGCGTGTGAGAATGGCTCGGCACGGACGGTCGCACCATATGCCGATCGATGATTGCTAACGCCGCTTCTATCCCCCGCCGCTCTCCGTCATTACTTACAGCGGCAAGTAATGCAGCTAATTCGTTTCTCGCCGCCACGAGCGCCTCGGGGTGATCTGGCATGGCGACGAATGGTGTAGGTACTGACGTGACTGATTGTTTTGTTGGTAGCAGGACAACCGCCACCAACACGGCCAAAAAGACGAGCCATAGCACCCAGTAATACCATCCCAAGTAAAAGGCAATTGCAAACGCACCAAGACAAATAAGTACTTTCGCATCGCGAGTCATGGCCGCAGTATAACGCTCAAGCTAGTCGCTGACAACGGAGTTAGAACAGGCCGCGTTTTTTAGCGCCAGCGAACGATTCGAGGAGTTCGCGCTGCTTCTTGCTGAGCTTGGTCGGGGTGTCGACGATGATACTAACGATATGTGAGCCGCGGCCGCTGCCCCGCACGTGCGGCACGCCATGACCGGTCAGTTTGAAATCGGTGCCGCTTTGGGTGCCAGCGGGTACCTTCATGGTAACCGGGCCATCGACGGTCTCAACGCTGAGGGTCGTGCCAAGCGCGGCATCCACCATGTTGATATGCGCTTCACTAAGAATCAAATCTCCTTCACGAGTGAACTGCTTGTGTGGCTTCACGCGCAGATTGACATACAGATCACCCTTGCTGCCACCAGCAGTCGCCTCACCGCGACCAGTCACCCGCATCGTGACGCCATCGTCGACACCGGCCGGAATCTTTAACTTCACTTGTTGCTGGGTTCGCTCCGTGCCCGAGCCCTTACAGACCGTACAAACGACGTCAGGAACCTGGCCACGACCACGGCACGTCTCACATACCACTTGCTGCTGGATGGCACCGAACATCGTGTTCATAACCCTAGTTTGTTGACCAGCACCTTTGCAAGTCGGGCAGGTTTTTAGCTCATGCCCCGGTTCGACCGTCGTACCGTTGCAGTGGCGACATTCATCGTCAAGGGTCAGGTTCAAGGTGCGCTCAACACCGAACACAGCTTCTTCAAAACTCAGTTCCAGGCTGGTTTCGACGTCGCGACCACGGCGTGGTCCTTGCTGGCGCTGCCCGCCACCATTGAAGAACTGGCCAAAGATATCGCCCAGGCCGCCATCGCCAAAGTTGAACTCGAAGCCTTGACCGCCAGCGAAGCCCTCAAATGGGTTACCACCGGCTGGTCCACTGCTCGCACCGCCGACTCCGGCGTGGCCGAACTGGTCGTAGCGCTGGCGCTTCTGCTGGTCTTTTAGCACCTCGTAGGCCTCACTGGCCTCTTTGAACTTAGCTTCATCACCGCCCTCTTTGTCGGGATGGTGTTGCACGGCCAGTTTGCGGAAGGCTTTTTTGATCTCGTCGGCTGAGGCTGACTTACTGACCCCTAAAATCTCGTAATAATCTCGCTTCGTCATCTGTTACCAGTGTAAATTTTTAGCACTCAAATGTAAAGAGTGCTAAAACAGCGGTCACCGAAAAGATGTATACTGAATGCTATGAGTATGTACGAAGGCACCAAACTACCCAATTTTGCACCACGCGAGCAACCGGTTACGAGTCTTGAATCGACTGACGTGGAAGTTGGGGCTGGCGTTGAGGCCGGTAGCGGGGCGACTGTCACCGTGCACTACACTGGTGCGCTCGTGCAAAACGGTATTATCTTTCAAAGCAGCCACGATATGGGCCAACCGGTTACCTTTGGCCTGCACCAAGTCATCGCCGGCTGGACCGAAGGCGTCCCCGGTATGAAAGTCGGTGGCACCCGTCGTTTAGTCATCCCGGCGGCCAAAGCCTACGGCGATAACAGCCCGAGCCCGAACATTCCAGCTGGATCTGATCTGGTGTTTGACATCGAACTCCTCGACGTCCGCAGCTAAGACGAACTGCTTGTACCCTTTGTATCGTCTGCTACTTCGTCCGCTGTGATAAAGACGAACCGTCGCAGCATGAAATAGTTCCAAAGCGCCGCAACTAGCGACGCAATAACTTTGGCAATATTAAGCGACACGAACGTTTCACTGAGATTATTCAGGTGTACCAAATACAAGGCCGGTTCGATGAACTTGGCGATGGCGAGGGCGATATTGCCACTGATCAGATGAATCAAGCCATTCTGGATTACGACGATACCACTGCCGATAATAACGGCGTATAGAATGAGCGTCTTAACCCTGCCATGCATCCTGTCCTCGAACACGACGTGTTTGTTAACCTTGTAACTCACAAAACTCGACACGGCGCCCGACGCGGTGTTGGCGAGCACCGGCGGCACATGCAGCAAGATCGCCAAGCCATTGAGGATCAAATAATCGGTGGTGGTAGCGACGATGCCCGACCCCATGAAGCGGGCGATTTCGCCGCGGCGTTGTTTATCCATTCTGCCCTAGTATACGGACAAACTGCCCCGTGGCATACTAGTGGTGCCGCTTACGCACCCGCGTAGCCTGACAAGAGAGGGTCTCTATGCTCAAGATCCTGTGTACCTTATTTAGCCTTCACGACGATGGCACTCGTCATAAATGGGTCGCGACCCACGAACCGCTGCCTGGCGCCCACTGTTGCAGCTTCGATTACTGCAGGTGCAGAATAGAGCGCTGCCGAGTCTGCGGCGCCTGTAGCATCATCGAAAGTGGTGTCGACGAGTGCCGCTGAGCACCCTCCCCCGCATCGAATGGTGCGGGGTTACTCATTTACACCGTAAAGTGCAGCGGCGCACTCATCCGTTACGTTTTACGTATGTATGACTCTCTATTGACATGTTCATGTTTATTTGTTATAATAGTAATATGACCTCTGCTGCTCAATAGCCAGAGTTATATTCCTCGTCAATGCGAGGTGGTCGATCGGGTAACTGATCGAACGACGCTCAGATGCCGAAAGCTATTCGGCGTAGTAGAAAGTGAAGCCATTGATCCATTCACAGGTCCAGGCGAGCGGAATCGCCACGCTGTCCGAGGACGAGATCTCCATCGACTTCTCGAACATGCCGGTGCGTCACCTTGTCGCTTTGCGCCGGCTCGACATAGGTATGAGCGCGAAGTACTGCGACAGCTGGAATGTGGCGTCGTCATCCGCAGCGAAAGCATTGACGGACTACCTCGACCATGAGTTCGAGCCGGATGTCAGTGTGACCAACGACTTCACCCTTAGGGTGCAGCTCACGGGTGACATCGAATCGATCTACCCGTACATCGTCCGCTTCTTCGCCCGCGAAAGCGTAACGATCGAGCGCTACACGGGAGAGAGGTCTCGCGCAGTCGTCTGACGACACAACGCCCCGCATGCCATACGGTATGCGGGGCGAGTCAATTTCTGTGGGTACCTACTTCTTGTCTTTGTCGTCGACGACTTCGCCTTCGACCGGCTCGTCGGTTTTACTTTCGCCGGTTTCCTCGGACGCAGGTGCGTCGTCCTTGGTGGTTTCAGCGGCCGCGGCTTGTTCGTACATCTTAGCGCCGATCGGCATGATGACGTCGTTCAAGGTTTTCGCGGCGGCTTCGAGCTCGGCCTTGTCGTCGCTGCTCAGCTTCTCTTCGGCGGCAGCGGCGGCATCTTCGATCGCTTTTTTGTCACCCTCATCAATCTTGTCCTTGAATTCGTCCGGCATTTTCTTGGCCTGGTAGATGGCGTTTTCAAGCGTGTTACGTGCGTCAATGGCTTCGCGCTTTTTCTTGTCTTCGTCAGCGTGGGCCTCAGCGTCACGTTGCGCCTTTTCAATGTCGTCTTTGCTCATGTTGCCCGAATCCTGGATCGTGATCGACTGTTCTTTGCCGGTACCCTTGTCCTTGGCCGTGACGTGCAGGATACCATTGGCGTCGATGTTAAAGGTCACTTCGACCTGCGGCACACCGCGCGGCGCTGGTGGAATCCCGTCGAGGACGAACTTACCGAGTGACTTGTTGTCGGCGGCAAATTCTCGCTCGCCCTGCAAGACATGGATCTCGACCTGTGGTTGGTTGTCAGCGGCGGTAGAAAAAGTTTCGGATTTGCTGGTTGGTACCGTCGTGTTGCGCTCGATCAGCTTGGTCGTGACGCCGCCCATCGTCTCGATACCGAGACCGAGCGGTGTGACGTCAAGTAGCAGAACATCCTTGACGTCACCGGCCAGCACACCACCCTGGATGGCTGCACCGACGGCGACGACTTCGTCCGGGTTGACGCCTTGCATCGGGTCTTTGCCGAAGATCTTTTTGACCTGCTCAATAACGGCGGGCATACGGGTCATACCACCAACTAAAACGACTTCGTTAATGTCACTGGCCGATAGTTTGGCGTCCTTGAGGGCTTTTTCGACAGGGCCGGCGAGGCGTTCGACAAGTTCGCCGACCAGGCTTTCGAGCTTCGAGCGCGTCAATTTGTACTCGAAGTGCTTCGGGCCATCGGCATCGGCGGTGAGAAACGGCAGGTTGACGTCGTATTCGTTGGTCGTTGACAGCTCTTTCTTGGCTTTTTCCGCTTCGTCCTTCAGGCGTTGCAAGGCAGCGTTATCGGATTTGAGGTCGATACCTTCAAGACTCTTGAACTCTTCGAGGAAGTGCTCAACGATGCGGTTGTCAAAGTCTTCGCCACCGAGGTGCGTGTCACCATTGGTGCTTTTGACTTCAAACACACCGTCGCCCAGTTCAAGCACCGAGACGTCGAAAGTACCACCACCAAGGTCAAAGACAGCGATCTTTTCTTCTTTGCCTTTATCGAGTCCGTACGCCAGCGCGGCGGCCGTCGGCTCGTTGATGATACGCTTCACTTCAAGGCCCGCAATCTTACCAGCGTCTTTGGTGGCCTGGCGCTGAGAGTCGTCGAAGTAGGCCGGGACCGTGATGACGGCGTCGGTGACTTTTTCGCCCAGAAAGGCTTCGGCATCGGCCTTCAGCTTGCTCAGGATCATGGCGCTGACTTCTTCGGGCGTGTAGTTCTTGTCGCCCATCGTCACAGCAACACCGTCGCCTTTTTTGACGATGGCGTACGGCATGATGTCGAGATCTTTTTGGACTTCTTTGTCCGTAAACTTACGGCCAATCAGACGCTTGACGCCGTAGATGGTGTTTTTCGCGTTCGTGACGCGCTGGCGCTGGGCGACCTGCCCGACGAGTCGTTCACCTTTTTTGTTGATGGCGACGACGCTCGGTGTCGTACGGTTGCCCTCAACGTTGGCGATGACTTCTGGTTTGCCTGCCACCATGTAAGCAACGGCCGAGTTTGTCGTGCCGAGGTCGATTCCGATAATTTTACCCATAATATATCCTCCGTCATTAGGCTAATGGCCTGGCACTCCTCGCGGTGTAGTGCCAGCTATGCTTCCATCATAGCAAATTGGCACTCAACGTTCAAGAGTGCCAATTTGCTATGAATGAGCGCTTACGACGTCTTGCGTTTGTACAACCAAGCCGCCAGCGGCATGGCAATCGCAAGAATACCGACGCACCAGACAACTGCGAGCCAGGCATGGTTGCCAACCGGCCAACCCAGCATGAGGGCGCGAATCGCTTCAATGACATGAGTAATCGGCTGATTTTCGGCAAATGGCTTGATCCAGCCGGCTAATGAGTCGGTCGGTGCGAACGCTCCACTGGCAAAGGTCAGCGGAAAAACGAACAAGAAGCTCATCCACTGCACACCTTCCACCGACTTGGCCAGAACGCCCATAATGGCACTGAGCCATGAAAAAGCTAACGTAAACAACACGATGAGACCAGCGATGGCAAGCCAATCCAAGACGCTGGCGTTAGAGCGGAATCCAAAGGCGAGGCCTGCCAATAGCATGACGGTCGTCGAAATGGCGTTACGGAAGACGTCCGATACGACATGGCCATTCAAAACCGCGATATTGCTCATCGGTAAGCTACGGAACCGGTCGGTGATACCACGCTGCAGATCATTTGCGACGGCGATCGAAGTTGTCGTCGAGCCGAATGCCACCGTCTGCACGATAATACCGGCCATCAAAAAGTCGATGTAGCCGACGCCTTCGGGCAATGCCAGGGCGACGGCGTTAAAGACAGCCGTGAACAGGACCAAGAACATAATCGGCTGAAAAAAGGTACCGATCAGCTGATCAGTGTTACGGATGATATGCGTGCTACTGCGTTTAATCATCAGCAATGAGTCGATAATCGCCGAGGTGAATCTGGAACGATTAGTAAATTGCAGTTCAGTCGCCATTACGCGTCTCCCTTAGTCGGTGTATTAGTTGATTGTTTCGTTTTACCCGTCAGGCTCAAAAAGACGTCGTCGAGGGTCGGCTTGTGAATCGCCATACTGTCGACCTTGAGCTTAGCGGCACTAAGGGCATCGAGCGTTTTCTTGAC
>DASVSL010000023.1:0-4278 GCA_036388095.1 Saccharimonadales bacterium (SeqCode)
CGTGATACGTATCTCGTGGTTGGCTACCTCGCACTAACCGTGCTGACGCTGCCAGTGGTGATTGATGCCCTGGGCGATAGTCCGTACGGTGCGTTGCTTTTGCTGCTTGAGCAGTCGGCCATCCTCGTAATTGGTGTTGTATCGCGCCGACGTCTGGTCGCGTACTGGGGAGCCGTGGTATTGATCGGCACCGTGCTGTACCTCTTACGTGCACTTGGCTACTTACAATTGATACTGATTGCGTTCGCTTTTATCACCTACGCAGTTTTACGATTACTCCGCCATAGGACGTAGACGTAGCGCGCGATGGATCCTACCCGGATACGCCGAGCGACGATTGCCGATGCAGAGACGCTCTATGATATTTCTCGCTCCGTCCATCTCGGGGAGTTGTATCGACGTCTGATTCCCGATGAGCACTACGCTCGGTTTCGTGCTGACTACACTCCGTCGAACGTGAAACGCAACCGCTACTCGACACGATTATCTCGTCATCTGGCAGACCCGGCTTGGTGTTACTGGGTGGCCGAGCAGAGTGGTGCTATCACTGGCTTCATAGCTACCGTCGACATCGATCGGACCAGGCACCTGCAAGGCCTGTTTGTCCGTAGTGAGCACCAAGGCCAGGGGATCGGACGACGTCTGTTGCTGAACGCATTGGCAGTGCCCGGCTGTGACAAATTTTATCTAGAGGTACTGACGTCGAATCAGGCTGCGATCAAGCTGTACCAGACCGCTGGATTTGAAACCGATACAGTGTCGATTTCGCGTGTGTTCTATGGCGCGCGCCTGACGGCAATGGCAATACATTGACAATATGTATTCTAAGTGTTAATATAAATACTATGGAGTCTTCTCCGAACGAAAACCAACACAACTATTATCGTCAGCTGCTCGATCTCGAGCCAAAACTTGTCTCCGACACGGTCCCGAGTAATGCCGTTGAACAAAAAGAATTGTTCCTTGCCGGTAGTATCGATCTGCCGCAGCATGTGTACCCTAAACTGATCGATCGTCAGGCGCACGTCTCGGGTCTAGACGCTACTGGCCGTGCCCTGCTGGTACCATTGACGACCCTAAGCATCAGGCGGTCTATGAGGCTTTCGTTCATACCTATGGTGACCGCGCCCAGTTGCTCGACGCTATGTTCGAAGTCAAATCTACAGTTGGTGAACCAGGCCACGCCGAGGCTATCGAGCGGTTCATGGCACTTAATATCGAGCAATACGGGGCCCCAGACCGCCAGACGTTCGTTTCGTTATTGTCAGATCGGCTTGACTCGATCGAGCAAAAAAACCTGCACGGGACAGCTCTGGCCCTTTATGAGGAGCTTCTTGCAACCCTACCACCTGAATTTGTGGCTGAAGGTAAAACGCCCGAGCGCTTCAAGCCGTCGGCCGAGACGATGGATTGGATGCATACCGCCGTGACGACGCTCTACGAACCGCTTCTTGCCCATGTGCCCGACAAAGATAAATTCACTCGTCAAGAAGTGCAGGGCATACTGACGGAAATCCTGGAAGACGAGTTCGGTAAATCGGCCGCCGATTGGCGGGTCGATATCGAGCCGGCTAAGTCACTCAATGTCAAAACCCCTGAAAAACGTATCGTGATCCCAGAAGGCACCACGCTCATCTCGCGTGAAGTCCTTCGAAAACGAATCGTTCATGAAATCGGCGTGCACGTCATGCGGTTGATCACCGGTGAGCAGGCCGATATCATGCCGCTTCAAACCGGACTCGATGCCTACTATGATACCGAGGAAGGCCTTGGCATGATCATGGAACAAGCCCTGAACGGGAAATACGGTGAAGCTGGTGTCGGGCATTATTTTACAGCTGGCCTGGCGTTCTTCGGCGGCCTGGATTTTCGACAGACCTACGAGTACAAATGGCGGATCGGGGCGCTGACCGATTTGAAAGCCAGTGAAGCACTGACCGACAGTGCGATTACCGAGGCCAAAGGCGCCGCCTATAACGCCGTCATGCGGATGTTCCGTGGCACCGATGAAGCCCCGTGGTTCAAAGACCTTGCGTACTTTAACGGTTCGGCCGATACCTGGAAATTCCTTGAATCAATCCAAGGCGATAATGATCGTCTGACCCTCCTTCTGATGGGTAAGGTCAACACGTCACCGGCTCATCTCTCGACCATCCTAGAGAGCAGAACCGTCTGAGACGGTATTGACAACAACATATAATAGTTATATCATAATAACAGTCGTCCATTCTGGACAGCGCGAGTAAATAAAACCTATGCAAAGGGACTGTTATGGGTGTGATTACAGATCAATACGCCTCTCATAAATTATTGGCGTCGGAACTTGAGCGGCTCGGCTACACGAGTTCGGAAGAACGTGTCGCTGAGCGGCTGTATGTCACTTTACTCAGTCCGACCGGCAAAGCTTGGATGCTTCAGACGGCCAACATCAATTATCCGTTTACGTCGATGACCGCCTGGGCCCTGGCGAAGAACAAGGCCGAGGCGACCAAGTATGTCCGCCGCCAACGTTTGAACGCACCCGACACGCTGACCATCACGGCCGGGCCATATGACCAGGCGCTGGTACGGAGCTTTTTGCAGCGCCATGGCCGTGTCATCGTCAAACCACTCGACAGCTCGCTTTCACGTGGTTTGACCACCGACATCACGACGTTCGAGGCGCTTGGAGTTGCCATCGAAGCTGCCCGTCAGCACTCGACGAGGGTCCTCGTGCAAGAACAAGTCTTTGGCGAAGAGATTCGCTTCGCGACCATCAACGGCCGCGTGGTGTCAGCGCTCCTACGCCGGACGCCGCGCGTCATCGGCGATGGCACGTCGACCGTGGCGGAACTCATCAAGGTAGAGAACGAGCAGCGTCGCTTGATCACCGACACGTTGGTGCCGTACCCGCAGCTTGAGGGCGCGTTGATCCGACAGTCGCTCGACCAAACCGTCGTTCCGGCGAAAGGCGAAGTCGTCGAACTGAGTCGCGCCACCATGATCGGGAAGGGCTGTTCGGTCTATGACGTGCTCGACGATCTCCATCCGAGCTACATCGAAAAAGTTGAGCGACTCGTCAAGGACATCAACGCGTCGTTTTTCGTGACTGACATCTTCATCCGAGACTACACGCAGCCGGCAAGTGACGATAATTACTGGTTTATCGAGTTCAATACTTCACCGGTGCTGAAATTGTTTTACTCATGTCGAGACGGCAATATGCACGACATCGTACCGGTGCTCGCACGTGAGGTCGACCGCAAACTGCACCTGATGTCGAAACCGATTGTGGGCAGTTTTGAACCGGTCACGTTTCCCGCGCTCGGTATTACTGATCAGATCGCCAAGATCGATACTGGCGCCTATTCGGGGACGATTGGCTGTGCGGTCGTTCGGGTCGTGCAGCGGAGCGGCCGCGATGTCCTGGAATGCCAGGTTGTCGAAGATGGCCCAATTTACTACTTCGAAAAATTCTATGTCAAAGCGGTCCGCAGCTCGAACGGCCATAAGCACAAACGCTACTTGATCGATACCAAAATCCTCCTGAGTGGCATCGTCTATCCCGTGACGATCGGCGTATCGGATCGCTCGGATATGAAACATAATATTTTGATCGGCCGTCGCTTTTTGCGGGCAAACAACATCTTGGTCGACGTAACGTTGAACCAGGCATATGATACAGATAAGGAACCGAAATGAAATTAGCTATTTTATCGAATGGACCGGCCAATTATTCGACGAAGCGCCTGAAGCAAGTCGCCTTGGACCGTGGCCATGAAGTCGACGTCATCAAATATCGTGACTGTTACGCCAGTATCGAAAAGTCGCAGCCGATGGTCTGGTACAAGGGCGAGCCGCTCGTTGGGTATGATGCCGTGATCCCACGCATCGCGAGCAGTATGACTCGTTATGGCGCATCGATCGTGCGGCAATTTGAAATGCAGGGCGTCTATACGATTACCAGCTCTATCGCCATTGTCCGAAGCAGGGATAAGCTACGCAGTATGCAGCTGCTTGCCCGAGCAGGGGTCGGAATACCGAAGACAATCGTATCGCGTGGCGAGGCCGATGTCGATAATTTAATCGACGCGCTCGGGGGTCCTCCTATCATTATCAAGCTTGCGCGAGGGACACATGGCAACGGCGTCGTGTTGGCAGAAACCAAAAAAGCGGCTAAATCAGTGCTCCAGGCCTTTCATGTCATGGACCAGGATGGAACGAATATCTTGCTGCAGGAATTCGTTCGTGAATCAGCCGGTACGGATATCCGCGTCTTTGTGGTCGGCGGTAAAGTGA
>DASVSL010000024.1:0-7978 GCA_036388095.1 Saccharimonadales bacterium (SeqCode)
CGGCGTATTACGTCCCTGGGCGCAGTCTGCACCGCTGTTGATGTCGAGTGAGCCCGGGTCGGTACTACATGTGTCACCAGCCATAGCGACAGGTGCAGCGACGAAGCTGAAGCCGAGCACCAGCATCGGAACCAGCAGTAGGCCTTGACCGATTTTGTTAATAAGTGACTTCATTTCCTATCTCCTTTGTTGTTGTCCGTACGTATGTGACTGTTATACCAGAAACCCTTATGCTTTCACAAGAGGCTAAATGGCGTCCAGCACGAAGCTAACGATGGCGAATGAGGCAATGGCCAAAATCAATCCAACGACCGCGTAGAGTATCGTACTCTTAGCGCTTGATACTTGACTAGAATCACCATTACTGGTCGTGTAGCGAATACCACCAATGATGATCATGACAACCGCGACGGCGCCGATCACGAACAGCAAGATATTGACAACCCGCTCGATAAAGCCACTCAGGTCAACTGAGCTTCCGTTGTTAATTTCTCTTACGCCCTGTTGCGCCTCGGTCTTGTTTGACGCGTAGGCGGTATCGCCCGTCAGCATCATACTCACCCCAACGAACACCACCAGCAGGAGTAGGGGAGTTACCACTGTCAGGGTTGTACGAATAAGTTGCTTCACTTTGATCTCCTTGTTTATATTCTTGTCAGCACGAAATTAACGATCGCATACGACATAATCGAAATAGCCAACCCGACAACAGCATAAATAATTGTGTCGCGCGCGCTTTTGGTCTGGCTACTGTCACCGGCCGATGTCGTGTAGCGGATACCACCGATGATGATCATCAGCACCGAGATGATACCGATCAGATAAATAAGTAAGTTCACAACTCGTTCGACGATCGTACTGATCGTATTGCCGTTCGTCCCCGCACACACACGGCTGTCGGCGTTACATTGCTTCAGTACGTCCACCGGTGCAGCACTGACGGTTGCGCCAAATGGCAGCAGGGCCAGACTAAGTGCAACGACGGTCATAACGATGTGGCGGCTGATACTCTGAAAACGCTTCATACCTGCTCCTAAAATACCCTAAAAGTGACGAATTGCACGATCGTAAAGGCAAAGATTACGACGACGAGGCCAACCAAAGCATAAACGATCATGTCTTTAGCCTTTTGCAATTCACCCGGATTACCCTCAGACGTCGTGTACTTCAGGCCACCGAGAATAATGAAGATGATGGCCGTCATGCCAGCAACCGCCAGAACGCCGTTGAACAGACTTGTGAACTGAGCGTCGTTGAGTTCGGCAGTAGGTATATTAACGAGGTCACTTTTCGTCACCCCGGCGACGATATTCAGCCATTTCATTGGAGTATCCTCGCCTGAATATAATCAACGATAGCTATCGACGACAGCGCTACGCCAAGACCGATAAGGGCATAGATGATTGCCATTTTTGCTTCGGATATTTTGGCAGGTTCACCCTCACTTTTGATGTACTTGAAACCACCCCAGACGACGAAGCCAGCCGCCACATACAGAACAACCTTGATCAGGACTTCGATCAGGTTGAGTGCAACGACCCAGAAATCATCGAGCTTACGGATCTGAGGATCTTTACAGGTGCCCGGTAGACCGTCAGCCCAGACGGGGAATGTAAAGACACTACGCGTGCAAGCAGCATCGGCGGTAGGGGTGAACGGGGCTGCCGCCGTGAACCCGATCATAGCCACCAGCCCGAGCACAACAAGCTGTAATTTGTTTTTGATCTGTTGCATGATACTTCGTCTTATAATCATAAACTAATCCCGTTTCGTCAAGTATGGACCCATGGAACCGTACGAGAATGAATATCGTAAAATACTATTGCTTTTTTGTTAATTTTAGTGTATTATGAAATTATAAGATAACCTCGTTTATGAACACAGAATTTACCCCACAAAAAGAAACGCTTGATAGCGAAACTCCGAACGAACGAAGCACGCGAACGCGTCGTCGCGTCGCGATGGGCTTGGTCGCTGCCACGGCCGCCAGTGTGGTTGGTGCTGGGGTATATGTATCCAGAATAACCCAGCCGAGCGGGCAAGAGTCGAGTCATTCGGCCGCACCCAACAGACAGGCCACCTCCGAAGCATCAAACCCGACCGACCTAGAGCAGTTGAACACGGTTCCGAGCCAAGAGCTCGTGCAGCACGTCATCAACACACCCCTATACGTCGAGAGTGACACGCCGACGCCCGACGACGCCCGAGATGCCGCCATCACGGCCAGTAAATATGCCAACGTGTTTTTCAATAGCGGTGAACTGGAAGCACCGGACGATCCGCTTTCAACTCTCAGTGAACCGTCATTCACCGAAGGGGCGGCGATCGTACAAAACATATACGGTCCCGACGACGTCCGCACCGGCGAAGGGGTCGACCTCGACCTATACTGGAACCAACGGGTGTCACTGGCGAAAGCATTCGTGAAGAATCCAGCCATGACAGCAACCTACCGGATTGAACCGAATGCTGGCGAGGTAGTGGTGACGCATGACCAAAACGGTCGGCCAAGCTGGGTCGTCCCGGTTACCATCAACCAGGAAACCGTTGGTAACAAGCTTGTTGATGACGGCGGCAACGTCGATGAGGCCGTCGATAGCCGCGGCACGGTAACAATGCAGACGTATGAGACCGATCAAGGCGCAGCCTGGTATCTAGCTACCGAGGCTATTCAGCCGATCGACGATAGCATCGACGCTCCGTTATCCTGAGCGACCTAGAGAAGGCCGCCTGGTACTAAGTAGTCGACTAATGCATACATAAAGAAGAACAGTAGTAACCCGACGATGGCGTTGACAATGACATTGATGCCTTCTTTGGCTTTACTGGAGTTGCCGTTACTGCCGGCAATCAGCATACCGCCCCAAATAATGCCACCGACAACCGCCAACCCGACACCAAGCGCAAAGAAATTAAGCACCTGAAGCACGACGCTCGTCAGTGGATCACCACCGTTGTTGTCGCATTTGATCAGGTTGGTACTGATTTCGCTGCATTCGTCCGTGTTGTTACGCGCGGTCCCTGCGCCAGAAGCTTCGCACTTAATAACATTCGATTTGACCCCACGATCACTCGAGGTGACAATTTGACACTTACCTTTTTTTGATTCATCACAGTTACTAGCCCGATAGCCGGCTGGTGGAGTTTCGGCAAACATTTTGTTGCCGTATTTTTCGTAACATTCTTGCTCCGTCAACGCCGAGGCACTAGGGGCCGTCACGATTGCAAACATCGACACCAACACTGTTGGCAGTGCCGCGAACAATATAAGTCTTTGTTTTATCGTCATTTCCCACATCATAAGCCACCTTTTGATAGCAGTAAAGAATTTCAGGCAAATTATACCTAGTACACTCATTGCATTGTCTTTGATTATAGACAAGATGGAGTATAGTAAAGCTTACATAGGTGAGACATAAAAGATGAAAAAACGACTATTTGGGCTTGGGCTAGCGTTGTCCGTCACGATATCATTGGCGGTGTTTGTCGCACCAGCCGCGTTTGCCGCATGGCCTGATATAAAATTTGGCGGTAATGGCGATACGTTAACGTACGAGGGGAAGCAGTTCCGTCTCATTGAGATTGGCTCAGCCGGTTCCGACACTATCCCGCGCCCTGCGGGTAGCAATGCCACCGGTCCTGGAGGCACGACCGGGCCAATCTGGGTACCAACCTACCAAGAGACTGCCGCCAGCGCTGACGATGGTTGCCGCGACAGAATCGTGATGTACACCAGCGCATCTACGGGAACCCCTAACACATGGGACCCGGCACAGTCTCAGGCCTGGCTGAGGCCTAGCGTCGCACGACCAGATATATCCGGTGGCTGCGCCCCAGCGGCACAGCAAGTCATCGCCTCACCGACAGACGCTGAAGATACCAGTGAAGGCGGCGGCGGGGAAGCCGACGAAGGACCGGCCTGTAGCGCCGGTGCGCTTGGATGGGTAATCTGCCCAGCCATGAAAGTGATGTCGGATGCCGTCCAGTGGATGGCAAGCGCGCTGCAAAGCTACTTGAGCTTTAACCCATTCAAAAACGGCGAGGGCGGCGAAAGCACCGAACTGAAGAAGCTATGGACTAACATCCTCAACATCTCGAACCTGCTTCTAATCGCTGCCTTTTTGTTCACCATCTTTTCGCAGGCGACGTCAGTCGGACTGAGCAAATACGGTGTCAAACGCATTCTGCCGCGCATCTTTGGTGCGGCTATTTTGATGAACTTGTCCTATTACATCTGCCAAGTCCTAGTCGACATCAGTAACGTTGCCGGTGTCGGTGTCACACAGTTTGTGTCGGCCGCGACCGGGACGACATTCGCCGATTCGGTCACAAAAGTTGGTAACTTTTCGCAACTGGTCGTTGGAACGGGTATCATCGCCATCATCGCGTTCTTCTTCTTTATGCCGGTGCTGCTATCATTCCTGGCCATTTTCTTAACCATCGCTGCCCGCAACGCCATTATCGTGTTGCTGGTCGTCGTCGCGCCGCTCGCCTTTATCGCTTGGACACTACCAAACACCGAGAAGTATTTCAGAAAATGGTGGGAAACCTTGATCAATATGCTGCTCTTGTTCCCGGCGACCATGTTGGTGTTTTCGGTCTCGATCGTCGCCTCAAACATCATTTCAGTCAGCAACCCGGGCGGTGCGACGGGCGAGCTAGAGCTCAACGGTATCATCGCGCTGCTGGTGCTCGCCATGCCACTGTTCGCCTTGCCGTTTTTGTTCAAGGTCGCCGGCAGTGGCCTCAGCCGCATCAATGCTATGACGAACCAACAACTGAACCGTGGCGCTAATAGTGCACCGATCAAAGCAACAAGAGATTTTACTGCCAATAAAGCAAAGCAGTATGGCAAATTCACCGCGTTTGGCATCGGTGCAGGAATAGGTAAAACGGCAGGTAAGGCTGCTGATCCGAATAGTTCTAATTTATTGCGACGCGGACTCGGCAAGAGCGCGCGAGCAGTAGGGCAGGGTTATACGAATGTTCGCTCATTCGACAAAGCAGTCGAAACGAGCTTGCAGGCTCGGAGACAAGGTCGTCAAGATGAAATTCAGGAGCAGGCAGCTCGACTTGGCAATAAAGAAGGATTGGCTGGGATGGCGTTGAAAGGCGTTGGGGGGTCGCGTTATAGTGAAATCGCTGCGGAGCAAGTAGAGACTAATTTTGCTAAACGTGTTAAATCAATCCGCGCTCGATTTGATCAAGAGGGCAATAATCGAACCGCGATTACCCAGGCGCTCGTATCTGCCATCGAGACAAATGATGGTGAAGAGGCGACAGCAGCAATTCAACAGTTATCAAAAGCCGGGGGAGCGGGTGGCCGAGAGGCACTTACGAATGTACTAAAAGATAGGAAGATTGATAATCCTGAGCTTCGAGTTGCTATAAACAACGCCATCCAACGAGACAGCTACGGCGACTTGGTTGGAAAGCGCGGTGATGTCGCGAAGGGTGGCTTTGATGGTGATGGTGTCTACCGCACAAATAGCGGCGTAACGCCGCTTGGCACTAAGGATCTCGCCAGCCAAGATTTTGCTACACTGCGTGACAACTTTGATTCAATTTCTGCTCAACAAGCTCAAGCAATCTTATCTAACCCGGCACTTAACGGATCGGTCAGCGATGAATACGCTCGCGCCACTCTACGCGTCAAAGCTGAGGGCGGCACTACCTTGCCACCAGAAATCGTAGCGGCCTCTGCCGCCAAAGCTCCTTTGCCACAACAATATGTCGCCAGCGCCGGGTCGGCAACCAGCCAACAGACCACGATCAGCCAGCCGGCACCTGGCCAGACGGGGCCGATCGTCACGACAAACGCAGCCGGGCAGGTACAGAGTGTCGTTAACAGCAGCGTCACGAACGTCGAATCACGCAACACGACAAGTGTGACTGCACCGTATGGCGACAATCTCAACGCATTTGACGCCGCCGGTATTAGTTCACTCATCAATAATTCCGGCGGGGGCGTGAACCGCTTAAGTAATACTGACCTAGCCAAAATCAGCCAACGCGTCAAGAACGAGTCTGCACCTGAGTTTCAACAAATAAACAAGATGATCAATGACGAAGGTCTCCGTCGCGGCGGACAAGCGAGCGCTCGACGCGAGAATGACGCAGCCTACAATAGCTACAACACGCCGCCACCAACACCGCCTCCAAACGGAAATGGACCATAAGCCATGGCAGTCTATAAGGTCCCTCAGGATGTCGAGGCCGAAGACAAATTAATCGGACCGTTCAGCTTCCGACAGTTCATCTATCTGCTCGTGGCGGCGCTTGGTATCTTTATTTCTTGGGCGCTCAGTCAGATATTTCTTGGCTTGCTATTACTACCACTGCCGATTGTCATCGCCTTTCTTGCCCTCGCATTGCCGCTACGTAAAGACCAGCCGATGGAAACCTACTTGGTCGCCGTTTTGAAGTTTTATTTCAAGCCACGCAGCCGCTTATGGGATCCAGAAGGCACCATATCGATGGTATTGATTACCGCACCCAAGCTCACGGAAGGTCCACAGATGAAAGAATACGGCGGTGAAGCAGCCGGTGAACGATTGGCGTACCTGGCACAGGTTGTCGACACCCACGGCTGGTCAACGCGGGGTGCTGCCAGTGCCAACGACAGCCTTAGTGACATTTTTATTGCCGAAGCGTCCCACGCCGAGGACATACTTGACGACACCAGCCCCGTGACCCAGGATATGGAGCGTCGGATAAATCTGAGTGACGATGCGCATCTTGAAGCAGCCCGCCGCCAAATGCAACAGCTTGCCAGCCAGCAACAACCACAAACCGCACCAGTCGTACCGCCCATGCCCCAACTACAACCAATGCAGCCACCAGCACAGCAGTACGGTTACGCTCCGCTTCCGGCGCCAGCCTTTAACCCATATCCCGCGATGCATCAGCACATCGTTGACCCGAACGGACAACCACAACCAGTCGTCGCTCCGCAACTCTCAACAGCGGTCGGCTGGGCCGGATCAGCACAGGGTGCTCCCGTATATGCTGCACCGGCTCCTCTCCCGCCCACAAAGCCTCTTCCCGAAACCGTCTCACCTGATATAATGAGACTTGCAAATACTAAAGACCTTTCTATCAGCGCACTCGCACATGAGGCGCACCGGCTGGAAGATGACAACCAAGAGGTGGTGGTTAACCTTCATTAGGCCGTAGAAGGTGGGGAAACAAAAGGACCGATTACTCGTGGATCCGAACATGCAGCCAATGAACGCTCCGGCGTCACCGGCTCCTGCGCCTATGGCGCCTGGCCAGCAGATGCCCAACCCGGGGCAGCCCGCTCCGCAGGCTCCACCCCAGGCACCGGTCAACAACAAACCGCGTAACCCAAACAGTACGCAAAATACCTTGCTGATCGCCGAACTACGTGAAGGCATGGTTATTATGAATGACGGTAGTTTTCGTGCCGTTGTCTCGTGTCAGTCCATCAACTTCGACCTGATGAGCGCCAAAGAGCGCGAAGGTGTCGAGTATAGCTACCAGTCGTTTCTTAACTCGCTTTATTTCCCGATCCAAATTTTCGTGCGCTCGCAAAAAGTCGACATTGGCCCCTATATGGAACGGCTCGCCAAAATTCGTCGCGACCAAGACAACATGCTACTTGGTGTCCTAATGGACGATTACATGGCGTTTATTGATGCTCTCAGCCAAGAAACCAACATTATGGACAAGGACTTTTACGTCGTCGTACCGTATTACCCGACCGGTGACGTCGCCAGCATCGCCAATAGCAGTAAGGGCTTATTCTCAGGCATTTTCAAACCCGACCAGCGCAAAATAGTAACGATTGACCAGACGACTTACACCAAAGCCAAAGAAGAAATCGGTAACCGCGTCAATGCCGTCATGAGCGGTCTCTACCAGCTTGGTATCAAATCGGCGCAACTGAGTACCAAGCAACTTGGCGAGCTGTACTATAACGTCTACAACCCGGACACCGCCGTCCGCGAACCAATGA
>DASVSL010000025.1:0-16245 GCA_036388095.1 Saccharimonadales bacterium (SeqCode)
GCTCGTAGTGCAAGGTGATTGGCTCACTGGTCTTGGCGCGCCTGGTTGGTTGGCGACGACGTTTGTTATTTTTCGCTGGGTCATCGTCGCTGCTGTCATGGTGGTGGCACTAGCGGCGATGTATCGTTACGGTCCGGATCAGCCCGGTGCGAAGTGGCGCTGGGTCAGCTGGGGCGCCGTGGCGGCAATTATTCTATGGATGGCTGGCTCGCTACTCTTCTTCTTTTACGCGCAGAACTTCGCCAACTTCAGCGGGGACTACGGCGTATTTGCTGGCATCATCGTTCTCATGACGTGGTTCAATCTCAGCGCATTGATTTTCTTACTTGGTGCTCAGGTAAATAGTCGTCTCGAAGCCCGCACGTATTTCTCGACACGAACGCACTGATTTTCTCAGGTATAATTCAGTCACAAGGATCATAGTAACCCGTATGAAAATACTACTTGTTGAAGACGAACATAAGATTGCCCGGGCCATTCGCTCTGGCTTTAAGCAGGAACGCGCGACGGTCGAACTTGCCTTTGACGGTGAGGAAGGGCTGAGCGCGGCGCTAGCGGATGAGTACGATGTCATCGTGCTAGACCGCATGCTGCCCGGTGGTATGGACGGTGTCGAGATTTGCCGCACCATTCGGTCGCGGGGTGTGCAAACCCCGATCATCATTCTGACGGCCAAAAGTCAGATTCGGGATCGAGTGACGGGATTAAATGCCGGGGCCGATGATTATCTGACGAAGCCATTTAGCTTCGAAGAATTACTGGCCCGGGTGCGAGCGGTCCTGCGTCGGCCACAAGACAACATCGGTAATGTACTGGCCGTTGACGACCTAACGCTCGATACGCTGAACTACGAGGTCAAGCGCGGTGACACGGCCATCAAACTCAGTAACACTGAATTTTCTCTGCTCGAATATCTGATGCGCAATTACGGCCGAGTGCTGAGTAAAGCCAACATCATCAACCACGTGTGGGATTTTGATGCTGACGTGCTGCCAAATACAGTTGAAGCCTATGTCGGGTATTTGCGTAACAAAATCGACAAACCATTCAAGCGGCCAGCACTGATCCAGACGGTACGCGGATTCGGCTACAAAATCGGCACATGAACCGGTTGTTCCAGTCTGCAACCCTGCAGCTGACTGGTTGGTATTTGCTTGTCCTGATGATCATTAGCCTGCTGTTTTCGAGCATTCTCTACACTATTTCGATCGACCAATTGCGCCGCAGCCTACGCGGGCCGGTAACGGGACCATTTGCGGAGTTGTTTGATACTCAAGCCGTTCGAGTCTTCCGTGAGCAGCGCTATAGGGAGGGGCAGGCGAGCTTACTGACGAATTTGGGTATGCTCAATACAGTGGCACTCGTCGCCGGTGGCGGCGCGAGTTATTTTCTGGCCCGACGGACACTGCAACCGATTCGTCAGGCACTTGAGGCACAGGGGCGTTTTACTAGCGATGCCAGCCACGAACTGAAAACGCCGCTGACCGTAATGCAAACTGAGATCGAAGTCGGCCTACGAGAAGAAAATGCGACCAAAGCGTTGTACCGTGGGCTTCTGGAAAGCAATTTAGATGAGGTCAATCGTCTGCGTGAGCTTAGCGACCGGCTCTTAACGCTTAGCGCCAATCACGAACTGCCCCTCAAGCCGACAATGCTCGATGACGTTGCAATTCAGGCCGTTACGCATATCGTCAAACCGGCGCAACTAAAAGACATTACCGTTATAAACGAGGTAAAGCCGGTGTCAGTACTAGCGAATGCAGATGCGTTAGCGGACGCAGTGACGATTTTGCTGGATAATGCGATCAAATATAGCCCGGTCGGTACGACGGTGTCACTGCGTTCAGTCGGGCGCGGCGGCAAATCAGTCAGCCTTGAAGTACGTGACCAAGGGCCTGGTATCGCGGCTGAGGATTTACCCCATATTTTTGATCGGTTTTACCGGGCCGATCCGTCCCGCACTCGTGACAATGTCGAGGGTCATGGCCTTGGCTTGTCGATTGCTCAGCGCATTGCCCAGCAGCATCATGGCGAATTGACCGTTGATAGTCGTAGTCGTAAAGGTGCGACGTTTCGTATTCGTCTGATGCGTGTCTAGCCCGCAAACTGGTTCACCGGTACAATACATCTTATGCATGTACGCGCGTTACTCCGAGCCGTGTCACCAGCGACGTGGCGCCAGCTACTACTACTGTTTATCATTATATTAGTGCCTCTGATCGTATTTGTTGGATTGGCCGACGAAGTGCGCGATCGCGACACGTTGCAGTTTGACGAGGCGGTACTTCGTTTCGTCAACCAGGCGTCGACACCTGCGCTTGATAGAGTGGTCATTGCAATCACAAATCTAGGGGATAAGCTAGCAGTCGTTGTATTCGCCCTCGTGGCGGGCGTCATGCTCTACCGGTCCCGTCGTCGCCGCGCGGCGGTCGTGGTACTACTCGGTGTGGCTGGGGCGGCTGCGCTAAACCTGATCATAAAAAGCCTCTTTCAGCGGGATCGTCCCGAGCTTTGGGAGCGGCTAGTGACTGAAACAAGCTACTCGTTTCCAAGTGGTCACTCGATGGCTTCGAGCGCGCTCGCGCTCTCTCTCATCATTGTCATGTGGAACACCAAATACCGATTGCCAGTCGTCTGTATTTTGGGTGTGTACGCGATCCTCGTCGGCCTCTCGCGGCTGTATCTTGGGGTGCATTACCCGACCGATGTGTTAGCGGGGTGGCTTGTTAGTGCGACGTGGGTTGGGTTGGTCGCGCAAGTGGTCTTGACCGCCAAACGGCCCTCCGGCAAGAAATCTAACTGAGCAGTACGCCGCTTGTACGTATAGTTGCCCTCACTACATAACGGGAGAACAACTATGGCACAGGCAACTCAAGCGGGCGCAGGCGCAACAATTGCAGTTGCGGTGGTCGCATCACTGCTAGTTGGGGGTGGCATTGGCTACGCACTCAACGGCGGCATGAATTCAGGTGAGTCGATGAACAAGAATGCAAATAACAATAGCAGTTCGATGGCGAGCGGTAATGATGGTGTGACCGTTGGTGGCGCCAAGATGGTTCGGACCAAAGACATTGTCGACAACGCCGCCGCTGCCAGCAACGTCAAGACGGTCGTCAGCTTGGTACAAAAAGCTGGTCTCGTCGAAACCCTTAAGAGCGAAGGACCGCTGACGGTCTTTGCACCGAATGACAGTGCGTTCAAAAAGATCGATATGGCGACTCTTGAATCACTGCAAAAAGAAGAGAACGTCGGTCAGTTGAAGAACATCCTGACCCTACACGTAGTTGCCGGTACCTACACAACGGCAGATCTTCGGGCAATGGCAGGCAAGGGTGAAACGCTGACGAGTGTACAGGGTCAGATCCTCACGCCAGTGGTTCAAGACAACGCTGTCGCGATCAAGGATCCGATGGGCAGCATGGTCACAATTGAGACACCTGATGTCATCAGTAGTAATGGCGTAACCCACGTCATCACCTCAGTACTGATGCCGACGAACTAAGCTTAAATCATAAAAAGCGCGCGGCTTCGCGGCCGCGCTACGCGACCACTCCGCCCTCGTGGTCGCGTAGCCTCGCTGCGAATCTAGCACGAAAGGAGACCCATGCTGTTACTACTCGGTGCCTTTATCGCTGGTATTATTACCGTCTTTGCGCCGTGTGTCTTACCGCTGCTGCCAGTCATTATTGGTGGATCGGTCAGTGGCTCGGTGACGAATCGCCGTCGGCCGTTGCTAATTGCCGCATCACTGGCGGTATCACTCCTCGTGTTTACGCTGCTTTTGAAAGTGACAAGTCTACTAGTCAGTATTGATCCATCGTATATTACGATTGGCTCTGGAGCGGTGATCATTCTGGTCGGTGTATTCAGTCTGTTTCCGACTATCTACGAGAAGCTAATTATCGCACTGGGCGTCCAGGCCCGTGCCCAGCGCCTGATGGGAACTGGCCTAACGAGCCGATCAGCCGTTTTGGGGCCGATTATCACCGGTGCCGCGCTGGGACCAGTCTTTTCGAGCTGCAGCCCGGTGTATGCCTATATTTTAGCGACAGTCTTTCCAGCTAGTTTCGGTGTTGCCTTGGGCTACATCACGGCCTACGTTCTCGGCCTCAGCTTGATGTTGCTGTTGATCGGGTTTGCGGGTCAGCGCATTGTCGCCCGTCTAAAGTGGGCCAGTAATCCACGCGGCCTGTTCCAGCGCGTTATCGCTATTTTATTTATTATCGTCGGGCTTCTCGTCATCAGCGGGTACGACAAGCGACTACAAACTTACGTCGCCGAGACAACGCCGTTTGATTTTGATGCGCTCTCGTCCAAGTTAATTCCATCCAGTGACCGTCAAAGTAAAGCTGGCGTACTGAACGTGACGCCATACCAAGCACCCGAGCTTACTGGCCTTAGTAGTTGGATCAACTCGCAACCACTTGAGCTTGAGAAGTTGAAAGGGCGGGTCGTACTTATCGATTTCTGGACGTACAGCTGCATTAACTGCATCCGAACGCAACCCTACCTGAAGGGCTGGGACGAAACGTACCGGGACAGTGGTCTTACGATCATTGGTGTTCACGCACCAGAATTCGCCTTCGAAAAAAACCAGGCAAATGTCAAAGCTGCCGCCCAGCGGGCGGGCCTACGGTACCCAATTGCGCTGGATAATGATTTTGCGACCTGGAACGCCTTTCAGAACCAGTACTGGCCAGCGAGCTATCTGATCGACGCCGAGGGGCAAGTCCGACGGGTTCATGCCGGCGAAGGCCAGTACGCCGAAACTGAGGATGCCATCCGTCAGCTGCTACGTGATGCTGGCAAACGGGTGCCTGAGGCCAAAGTCGCCAAAACTGACGAACGCGCGGCCAGTACGCCAGGTGAAACCCCCGAGACGTATCTGGGAACTCGTCGTGCCAGCAATTTCGAAGGTGAGCCAGGTTTGCGGCCAGGAACTGCTAGGTTTACACCAGTGTCTGATCTATCAAAGAACCGCTGGACGCTGGGAGGTAACTGGAACGTAAGCAGTGAATCTATCATCGCTGGCGACAACGCATCCCTACGCTTTCGGACCGCTAGCCAGAACGTGTATCTGGTGGCTGGCCAGGCGGACGCCGCCAAAATAACCGTGTCCCTCAACGGTCGGCCGATCAGCCAAACGAAACAGGCTGGCAACGACGTCAAGAACTCTGCGGTAACGGTCACCGATGCCAAGCTCTATCAGCTCGTCAAGCGCGATGGGTTTGACAAAGATAGCGTTGTTGAACTGCAGGTGCCCGCCGGGACCCCGCTGACGGTATTCACATTTGGACAATAATTTCGTAAAGGACAACCATGAAACCAACCCCATCAGTCACCATCTATAGCACAAGTACCTGCGCCATCTGCCACGCGGAAATGGAGTGGCTCGACAAACAAGCCATTACCTACCGCACGGTCATCGTCGATGAGCAGGATAATGGTATCGCCGAACTGATGACCGTCAGCGGTGGGGCGATCGGGGTGCCGTATACCGTCATCGAGCGTGGTGACGACATCGTCAAGGTGAGCGGATTTGACCGCAGTCGCTTGTCGGCAGCGCTGGCTTAAAGGAGAGGTTCTAGCCGGTCCAGCCGGATGAGTAAACTGGTGCGATTGTAGTCGATCAGGCCTTCGTCTTTGAGCTTTTTAAGCTCGATTGCGGTCGTCTCACGGGTGGCGCCGATCATCTGCGCGATATCTTGATGTGACAGGTGAAGGCCAAGTGATGCCAAGTCAACATCGCGTTCGCTGCTGAAACGTCGCGCGATGTAATACAGGCTATGGATCAATTTGTCGCGAATTGTCGACTGTTCAACCGATCGCAGCCGCATTAGCAGGTCATCATAGTGAGCGCTCATCGACTGGGCGACTTCACGTAATACGCCGACGGATTGCTCGCACATGAGCAAAAAGTCAGTCTTTGGGATCTGGTACGCTTTGCTGTCGGTTAACGCTGTGTAGGAAAAATACAGCTCGCCACGTGGCCGAAAGAGCGATTCGGTTGGAATGACGTCGTATCGTCCGGCCAGCCAGATCAACTGGTTCGTGCCACGCTGATTCGTAGAATCGACGCGGGCGTAGCCCGTCTGAAGCACATAGAGGGTATCAGCCGGTTGCCCAGGCAGCATAATGGTCTGACCACGCGTGAACTCACGGAGCGGGTAGGCTTTGATCGCTTCAATATCATCGCGTTGCATATCTCTTATCGTATCAGTATCATGCCCGCATGCCTTCGATCAATCAGAAAAGTTACGTTGTGGCTGTCTCGGGCGGGGTTGATTCCTGCGTATTACTGCACCAACTGGCCACCGCCGGACGTGCCGATGCGGTTGCACACGCCGATCATGGGATGCGGCCTGATAGTGGCGACGATGCCCGATTCGTCCAAGCGTTAGCCGCTCGGTACGGATTGGCGTACTACGGTACCGAGCTCGACCTCGGACCGCGGGCCAGTGAGGCCGAAGCTCGGCGCGCCCGTTACGCCTGGCTCGACGAGGTGAATTTGGCGAGAAACGCCGGCGGTGTTGCGACCGCGCATCACCTCGACGATGCCATCGAGACTGCCTGTATTAATATCCTCAGAGGAACTGGCTGGCGTGGGCTGGCGTCGCTGCGTTCAACTGATACGCGCTACCGGCCGCTGCTTGCGATGACCAAAGCAGACATCATCGCCTATGCGCGTACGAATGGGCTGCAATGGCGCGATGACCCGTCCAACCAGACGCAGTACTATCTTCGTAACCGGGTGCGACGTATACTACGGGCCAAGCTCACCGACGTCGATCGTAAGCGTCTGAAGGAAGTATTGACAGCTCAAGCTCAACTACGACCGAAGATCGAAGCGGAGACAGCACAGTTATTACAGACAGTTCAAGGTGGCTTGTTGCGGCGCTATGATCTGATAATGATGTCCGATAACGCCGCAGTCGAACTACTCGGCGCATGGGTACAGGCACCATTACCACGTCAACGACTGACGCACTTGTTGCTCTTTTGTCGTACCGCACAGCCCGGGACGCGTTGGTCACTCGACGGTCGTCGGTTCGTGTCAGCGAACCAGCGCGTTGTGCGTCGGGGGTGGGACTGTTAAGCTATATAGGTTAAAGACTCCGTAAGGAAAGGTGATATATCGTGGCACAAATGCCTAAAGTTCCGAAACGTCCTCGTAAACAACCAACGCCGTGGCTCAGACGGACGTTGTTCTTTGCTGTGCTTGCCTTCTTCATTTTGTCATTCGCAGCCCTCTTGTTCCCGCAGCGTAACCTGAAAGAAGTTGCGTTCTCTGATGTGATCCGCCGCGCCAACGCTGGGCAAGTGCAAAAACTCGAAATCCAGGGCAGTGATATCTACATCACGCCAGACAATTCTAAGGAGCCGACCGAACGTTCGTACAAAGAGAGCGGCAGTTCGATTTACGAACAAGGACTTCGCCAAGACGCCAAGGTCGAGGTGACCGTGAAGGCACCCGATGGTACCGAAAACGCGATTTGGAATATCCTAAGCCTCGTCATTCCGGCGCTGCTTATCGGTGGATTGATTTTCTTCATTTTCCGCCAAGCGCAGGGCCAGAGTAACCAGGCGATGGGTTTTGGTAAATCAAAAGCTCGCCTGTACGGCAACGAGAAGAGCAAAGTTATTTTCAAGGATATCGCCGGCAACGATGAAGCGAAAGAAGACCTGACCGAGGTGGTTGATTTCTTGAAGCACCCAAAGAAGTTTCAAGACGTCGGCGCCAAAATCCCGAAGGGTGTCTTGCTAGTAGGCCCTCCAGGTACCGGTAAAACCATGCTGGCTCGTGCGGTTGCCGGTGAGGCGGAAGTACCGTTCTTTAGCATCAGCGGGAGTGAATTCGTCGAAATGTTCGTCGGGGTTGGCGCTAGTCGTGTGCGCGACTTGTTTGAAAAAGCCAAGAAAAACGCCCCATGCATCATCTTTATTGACGAGATCGACGCCGTCGGCCGCCGCCGCGGTAGCGGCATGGGCGGTGGTCATGACGAACGTGAACAAACTTTGAACCAGATCTTGGTTGAAATGGACGGCTTCGAAACCGGCACGAACGTGATTGTCCTGGCGGCAACTAACCGGGCCGACGTTCTTGACCCAGCACTACTGCGACCAGGTCGATTTGACCGCCGAACGAACATTATTTTGCCAGAACGACGCGACCGCGAAGCGATTTTGAAGGTCCACTTTGCAAAGAAACCGATCGACGAGAGCGTCAATCTCGATAAACTGGCCGCCAAGACAGCCGGTAGTAGCGGCGCGGACCTTGCCAATATCGCCAATGAAGCCGCGATCGTCGCTGCGCGTAACAACCGAAAAGTCATCACCAATGCGGATGTCACCTCGGCGTTTGAAAAAGTTGCGATTGGTCCGGAACGAAAAGCCAAGATCATGAACGACAAAGAAAAAGAACTGACGGCCTACCACGAAGCTGGGCACGCCATTGTCGGTCACGTTCTACCAGACAGTGACCCAGTCCACAAGGTGACGATCATTCCTCGCGGGGGAACCGGTGGTGTTACGTGGTTCTTACCACCGGAAGACCGTAACTACACCAGTGTCGTTGAATTCAAGGATGTCCTCGCCCGGGCGCTTGGTGGCCGGGTGGCAGAAAAAGTCGTCTACGGTGAGGACTTCATCACGACTGGGGCCGGCAGTGACCTACGTAAAGCGACCGAGATCGCCCGTGACATGGTGATCGAGCAGGGAATGGGTACGCGGCTTCGTGACCAGGTGTTCCACGAAGATAGCGGCGGTATGATGTTCGACCGCATGACACACGAACGACCGTACAGTGAAGAGACGGCCCGCTCAATCGACGAAGAAGTCGAGACGCTCATCAAAGAAGCAGCCAAGCGAGCCGAGCTCGTGATCGCGCATAACATGAAGCATCTTGAGGCCCTGGCGAAGCGCCTGCTCGAGGATGAAACGGTCGACGAAACTGTCGTCAACGAAGTTTTTGCCCACGCTGTCCTGCCAAAAGAAGCCCGGCTGTACTAGTCGGCTAACAGGCCTATACTAAAGCCATGGGTCGAGTCCGGAATGTTGTCACGCGCGCTAACCAAACACTAAGCGTTCAGCTGGCTGCAGTCTTACTAGCTGGCAGTACGCTGCTGAGTATGGTGCTAGGGCTGTTTCGCGACCGCCTACTCAATAGTACTTATGCCGCGAACGCTGCCACCGGCAGCGCAGGATATCCGCTTGGGCTCGACGCCTACACCGTGGCGTCGATCATCCCAGAGTTCATGTTCATTTTGCTCGTGTCGGGAGCGCTCAGCGTCACCTTTATTCCGGTTTTTAATGACCGTATCCATAAGGGCAACCGCCGCTCAGCCTGGGAACTCAGCACCAGTCTGGTAAATCTACTGGCGCTGATCACACTGCTGTCGAGCATTATCATTATTATCTTTGCCGATCCGTTGGTGCGCTACGTCGTCGGGCCAGGCCTGGACGAATCGGGGCGCTCGCTGGCCGTCAGTATGCTCCGGGTCATCGCGATAAATCCATTCCTGTTTGCCATCAGTGCGGTCATCGCCAGTATTCAGCAGGCGGTCGGACGCTTTGTCTTCTTCGCACTAGCCCCGACAATTTACAATATAGGTATCATCATTGGCCTGCTGGTGTTCACAAACGGCATTAATCTGTTTGGCGTTCAGATTTTCGAGGGTGGTATCATGGGGGTCGCACTGGGCGTCGTGTTGGGATCGATCATGCAGTTGGTTGTCAGTGCCGTCGGCCTGATTGGTCTCGGTTTTGATTACCGCTTTAAGATTTATTGGAAAAACCGTGGCTTCCGGCAAGTCCTTGGGTTATTACCGCCGCGCTCGCTCGACCAGGGCATCGATTATATTAACGGTATCGTCGAGACGAATCTTGCGTCTAGGCTGGCGACAGGCTCGATTCGGTTTTATCAACAAGCCACGACACTGCACTATGTTCCGATCAACCTGGTTGGTGTCGCCATTAGTACCGCCGCCTTTCCGCAAATGACAGAGCGTCTCAGTCAAGGCCGACCCGATTTGTTCAGGTCAGAATTACAGACAATTCTTCGCGTCATTATTTGGCTGGCACTACCGATCGCCACAATCGCCTTTTTTGGGCGCGGCTATCTGGTTAATTTCTTGTTCAACGGTGGTCAGCCGGTCGTCGCCAGTTTGCTTGGTATTTTGGCGGTCGCCATCTTGTTCCGGTCGATCTATCACATTGCGGCCCGTAGTTTCTACGCGCAACAAGACACCAAAACGCCGCTCTATATCTCGTTGTTTACGATCGGCCTGAACATTACGCTGGCAATCTGGTTTACGCTTCAGCTTGATATGGGAATCTACGGGCTGGCCTGGGCGCAGTCGATCACGGCCGCGATTGAAATAGCGATTTTGTTTTCGGTCATGAGTACCAGGATTGAGGGGTTATTCAACCGACCATTTATCGCCGCGATCGGGCGCATGGTCATCGCGACATCGATCATGGCCTTCGTGTCCTACTGGGCCGTTAAGGTCTTTGCCCTTAGCGCCGCTGACCAAAGTTTCATGAGTGTCTTTCCGAAGTTCGCCTTGATCACTGCCATCAGCTTGGTTGCCTACGTCAGTATTTGTCGATTGCTTAAAATCAGTGAAGCCGAGCTTGTCATCGGGCGCCTGCGCCACTACGTCTTTGACTCGTACCGAACAAGCGAGAAATAGCCATGAAACCGATCCGAAATTTTTGCATCATCGCCCATATTGACCATGGTAAAAGCACGCTGGCCGACCGGATGCTCGAGCTGACGGGAACCGTTAACGCCCGTGACATGAAGAGTCAACTGCTCGATAGTATGGATCTTGAGCGTGAAAAAGGCATTACCATCAAGCTCGCCCCCGTCAGGATGGAGCACCGTGGTATCGAGTTGAATTTGATCGACACACCCGGCCACGTTGATTTTAGTTATGAAGTCAGTCGATCGCTGGCTGCCTGCGAAGGCGCCGTGCTGGTTGTTGATGCCAGCCAGGGTGTGCAGGCCCAGACGCTCGCCAATGTGTATCTGGCGTTGGCGGCGGAACTGACGATTATTCCGGTGCTTAACAAAATCGATTTATCAGCAGCCGATGTTGAGCGTGTTGGCAATGAACTCATCAATTTGCTCGGCTGTCGTCGCGAGGACATTTTGCTGATAAGCGCCAAGACAGGACAGGGGGTCGAAGACGTGCTCGATAGGGTCATTGAACAGGTCCCACCGCCGCGCGACGAAGCGGCCAATGCGACGCGGGCACTCATTTTCGACAGTTATTATGACGATTATCGCGGGGTTATTCTGTATATCCGGATTGTCAGCGGCAGTTTGAAAAAAGGCGATCACATTACGATGCTCGCAACTGACGCGAAGGGGCTTGCTCTAGAGGTCGGCGCCTTGAGCCCGAGTATGATGCCGGGAACTGAACTAAGCACCGGGCAAATCGGCTACGTTGTGACGAACCTACGAACAACCCGTGACGCCCGTGTCGGTGACACAGTGACAACCGAACGCTTACGAGCCAGCGAACCACTGCCGGGCTACATCGATGTGCACCCATTCGTTTACGCTGGGTTTTTCCCCGTCAGCAACGTTGACTACCAGGATTTAAAGGATGCGGTTGAAAAACTGACGCTCAGCGATTCCGCTTTGCAGTACGAACCCGAAAACTCACCTGTGCTTGGCTTTGGTGTCCGTATCGGCTTTCTTGGCATGCTGCATATGGACATCGTGCGCGAGCGGCTGGAGCGCGAGTATGACCTTGATTTGGTCATAACGAACCCAAGTACCGATTATCAGGTCGATCTGACGTCGGGTGAGCACCTCGATATAAAATCAGCCTCTAACCTACCTGACGTCGCGCGTGTTATCGAGATCCGCGAGCCGTGGATCAACGGTGAGATCGTCGTCCCGACTGATTACGTCGGTGCCGTCATTCAGTTGGTCGTCAGTAAACGTGGCCGACAGACCAATCTCAGCTACATCGACGAGCGTGCCCTTATTAGTTTCGAGGCACCGCTTGCCAACTTACTGACGGATTTTTATGATCAGCTCAAGTCGGTAACATCTGGCTATGGCAGTTTCAACTATGAACTATCGGGTTACCGTACGGAAGACCTCGTCCGGGTCGATTTTTACGTCGCTGGTGAGATTGTCGATGCCCTTAGTGTCATGGCGCACCGCTCAGAAGCCCAGCCGCTTGGGCGAGAAACGGTCAAACGGCTCAAAGAGGTTATCCCCCGTCAAAACTTCCAGGTCGCGCTGCAAGCGGCCATCGGTGCCCGTTTTATCGCCCGCGAAGATCTCAGCGCCTACCGCAAAGACGTCACGACCGGTCTCTACGGCGGCGACGTCAGCCGTAAGAAAAAAGTCCTCGCCAAGCAGGCTAAAGGCAAGAAGCGCATGAAGCGATTCGGTAAGGTCGACATTCCTTCCGAAGCCTTTACTGTCATGCTACGACGGGATTGATACCGGTTAGACATCTTTAGGGGGAGGGCATCGCTAAGCGAATTTATTTCGCCTTAACGATGCGGAGGGGTGAGCCCCTCCTGAATATGCGCGATTCGGTAAGGTCGACATTCCTTCCGAAGCCTTTACTGTCATGCTTCGTCGTGACTAGACGGCGTTCGTCTCGTATACTGAGTGGCATATGGGCTACGTCCCGAAATATCAAAATATTTTACAGGTCTTAACGCCGTCGTGGTACGGCGGGTTATTCACGGCGCTTGTCAGTGCGGGAGCGGTGGCGGCCGCGGTCGTGCCGAAGCTGTACGCCGGCAGTTGGGTGGCGATTTATCTCAATACCGATCAGTTTGATGCCAGCGTTAATCAAACAAACTTTGATGAAATCAGCCGAGCCGTCAATACAAGCAATTTTGTGGCCGATGCTTCGATTTTTGTCTTGTGGGCCATCACTGGCCTGGCGCTGTTCTTCGTTGTCTCAAGTATTGCGCGGTCGCTCCATAACACCTTCGTGGTGGTTGAACTGTTCGACTTTTTCCGCCGCGACCGCAAGGCAATCGAACGTGAGGCCATCGCGCATACGGCGCTACGGCTCGTCGCATTATTGGGTATATACGGCCTGTATCAAATTGCGATTCATTATATTTTACCCTACTGCCTGATGGCCGGTCAGGTTGCCGCTAGCGAACCGCTCCCGCAACAGCTCGGCTACCTCGTACTCCTGTTTTTCGTCATCGCGTTGACGCTGCACCTGTTCTTGATTTTGGTGCGCTTAGTCATGCTCCGGCCACGACTTTTTCAATCCGCGTACTAAAGCCTCTCCCGCGCCGCGTGTTGTGACGTGTATCATAGGCCAATGAGCATTACACTCCGTCACATTGAGCAATTCCGTTCCGTCCTGCAAAACTACATCCCGAACGAAAAGACCCTTCAGCTACTGCACTCACGCCCGCTTGTTATATTGCTGGGCGTCAGCGGGGCTGGCCGAAATACCGTTATCAATCATCTCGTCGGTGAAGGTAAGTACCAGTTCATCGTCTCAGACACGACTCGTCCACCGAAAGTCCGGGATGGTCGGCTGGAACAGCACGGTGTCCATTACAACTTCAAATCCGAAGAATCATTTCTTGCTGATCTGCGTGCAGGCAAGTATCTAGAAGCCGAAGTGATTCATAACCAGCAAGTGTCTGGCATTAGCGTTAGAGAACTTCAGCGTGCCCTTGAGAGCGGCATGATACCTATTAATGAGGTTGATATCGGTGGCGTGCGGGCGATAAAAGCCCTCAAGCCGGACGTCACACTGTTCTTTATGATCCCACCGAGCTACAAAGAATGGCTTTATCGTCTGCGTGGACGGGAAGTCATGAGTAGCGAAGAAGAAGCCAATCGCTTAAAAACAGCGGCTCATATTCTCGAACAAGCGCTGGCTAGTGATGATTTTACGTTCATCGTGAACACGTCATCGCATAAAACGGCCGAACGAATCGATCGTTACGTCCACGGTACCCCGATCGGGGGCGTCGACCTAGACGCTCGCGCAATCGCTACCGCCATCTTGGCTGAGCTGACATCTGGCACTCATTGACGCAGAGTGCCAAAAAATGCTACACTGACCCCATGACAGAACGCCAAGCGAAACTGCTAGGAGCTATCATCGAGCAATACGCCGAAGTTGCCGTGCCAGTCGGCAGCGTGACGCTGGCGAAACTCTTCGGCGTCAGTAGCGCGACGGTGCGGGCTGAAATGGCGCGCCTCGAAGAGCTGGGATATATTCAGCAGCCGCATACTAGCGCTGGCCGTATTCCAACCGACAAAGGCTATCGTTTTTACGTCAACGGCATTACCGGCAATTATGATATCGAACCAGATGCACCTCGGCTGCTCGATCGTGGCACAAGGGCGATTAATGCCCGCGTGGCAACGCACGGCGACCGGACTGATCGCGCGATCCGAAGTGCTGTCGACAGCCTTGTTGAACTGACGCGTAACCTTGGGCTTGCCACGATTGGCGACCAGCTCTACTTGAGCGGCATGGGAACATTGTTCGCCCAGCCAGAGTTCGCCTCAAACCCAGAGAACGTGCAGCAAATCGCGAACCTGCTCGATAACCTAGAGCCGTGGCTGCGCGAAGCCGTGCCGAACGAACCACTCAATGTGTTTATCGGCGCCGAGAACCCGATCGGTAAAAGTTCACAGGCCAGTTTGATTATTAGCCGGTTTCGCAGCCCGTATAGTGATAACAGTTATATCGGAGTGCTCGGCCCGACACGACAAGACTACGCTAAAGTCATGCGTCTCGTTCGTCACACCGGTGCAATGCTTGAGGAGGTTTTATGAATATTATTGAGTCACTTGTCGACGGCATCGTCTCGATCATCCAAGCCATCGTCGGCGGTATCATCACCGTCATTCACGCCATCGTTACTGCGATCACCGATTTACTAAATGCGATTGTAGGAATTTTTTGATATGACCAAGAAAAAAGCCGACGCCTCCAAGCCTGACGAACGCGACGAACGAATTGCCGAGCTGACGGCTGATCTGCAACGGGTCCAGGCTGATTTTCAGAACTATCAAAAGCGTGCTGAAATCGAAAAGCAGCAGGCGCGCGCCGCTGGACGAAACGCAGCCATCCTGAAACTGTTGCCGACGATCGATAACATCGAACGTGCTATTGCACACGTGCCAGAGGACCTGGCCGACAACACGTGGGCAAAAGGGGTTACTGGTTTGATGAAAGGCCTTGAGACGAGCCTAAAAGCCCTCGATGTTACCCGGATCGACGCTACCGCTGGTACACCGTTCGACCATGACGTGCACGAAGCGATCGGCTTCGATGAAGACGCCGAAGGGGAGCACGAAGTTGTCGCCGAAGAACTGCAAGCAGGCTATCGTTTGGGTGATGACATCCTCCGGCACAGTTTGGTTCGAGTCACTCGCAAGTAACCTGTATACTTTGTTGTAATACCCACTAATTAGAAAGTCGTTTATGTCCAGCCAGCCCGCCATTACCGTTAAAAATCTTAAAAAGGCCTATGGTAAAAACAACGTCCTGCGTGGGATCAACTTGACCGTTCCGACCGGAACGATGCTCGCGCTGCTCGGCCCGAACGGGGCGGGCAAAACGACGACGGTGCGAATTATGAGCACGCTACTCGGATTAGATGGTGGCAGCGTGACCATCCAAGGCCATGACGTGGCTAGTGACCCCGACGCGGTTCGCCGCGTCATTGGTCTAACCGGACAGTCGGCCGCCGTCGACGAATTGCTGACAGGCCGTGAAAATTTGGTCATGATGGGGCGCTTGTACCGGCTCACGAAAGACAGCGCCAAGGCTCGGGCTGAAGAACTATTGAATGATTTTGATTTGGTCGACGCCGCCGATCGACCGCTTAAGACCTATTCTGGCGGCATGCGTCGACGGCTCGATTTGGCCGTCAGTCTGATCGCCACCCCACCGGTTATCTTTCTTGATGAGCCAACGACCGGGCTTGACCCGCGCTCGCGGCTGGCGATGTGGGACATCATCACTAAGCTCAAAGAGGCCGGGACAACGATCCTCCTCACTACGCAGTACCTCGAAGAGGCCGACCAGTTGGCTGACCGTATCGTCGTCATCGACGGTGGTAAGGTGATTGCCGAAGGTACCGCCAAAGAGCTTAAGCGAAAGATTGGTAATGATCGCTTAGAACTTACTTTTAAAGATACCCGCACCTACACTGCCGCCGAAAAGATGCTTGGCGAATCGGCCGTTGATCGTAACGACGCTGAACGGACAGTGACGG
>DASVSL010000026.1:0-2953 GCA_036388095.1 Saccharimonadales bacterium (SeqCode)
AACACTATTACTTTTTGCCCAACGTGTGTGCGTGATTATCGATACGACAAACAAGTCTATTAGTTTCATTGTGCCAAATATACGTAGTGCAGCCCAGGTATATCAGCAGTACTGCGTAGCCAATTGACGCATAAATAGTAGGCATACAGGACCACACGATCGCCGCAGGGGCGATTTTTATTTTGCCGTGTTAGCGGCCGCGCGTTACGTCGTGCTGGTTTGGATCAAACGAATGAGATCCCGCGGGGTCATGCTCGATTTAATCACAAAGTCAGACGCGCCTAATTGCACCATTTCAGCTTCGACGGTTTTGTCAGATAAATTGCTATAGACGATGATTTTGATTGGTGGCAACGCCTCGAGATCAAGGTTTAGCATGAACTCTTTGCCGCTCATCACTGGCATCAGCATGTCAAGCAAGACGACATCAGGTGTCGTAATTTTAATTTTTTGTAGCGCCTCAAGACCGTTATTAGCCGTAATGACGCGGTGGCCCTCTGACTCGATGATCAGCCGGTAGACGTCTTGCAGCATAATCTCGTCTTCGACGATCATGACAGTTAGTGGCTTACTGCTCATAGGGAAGCCGTACGATAAAGCTGCTGCCATGCTTAAACGCCGAAGTGACGGTAATGGTCCCGCCATGCATTTTGACGATTCGTTCGACCAGGTACAGGCCGAGCCCCGAACCGCTCACAGTGTCGGATAACTCATTATCGACCCGGGTGAATTTATCAAAAATCCGTTCTTGGTCGGCCTTCTTAATACCGACACCCTTGTCTCGTACCTCAATCGTCGCCGCATCGGGTAGCTCCGTCACATTGATCGTTACCGCGCAACCGTGCGGGCTGTATTTGCTGGCATTTTCGATCAAATTCACCAAGACTAAATTCATTTCGGTCGCATCAACCGACAGCGTCTTCTGATTATTAGCGTGGCGGAGAACGACTGTTTGAGACCGTGATTTGATCAACTCGTCGGTGTCGGCAACGGCACGAGCGACAAGCTCGCCAAGTGTCACCGTTTGTTTATTCAGCACGTAGCGATCGGCGTCCAACTGAGCCGTTTTGAGTAGATCATTGATAATGCCCAGCTGTCGCTCATTGCTGACGTAGGCTTTTTCGATGAAAGAACGTTGACTTTCGCTCAATCCTCCGCCAAACCCCTCACGGAGCAAGCTAATGTACTGCTTCACGACCGTTGCCGGTGTCCGCAGCTGATGAGAAGCCATCCCGATAAATTCATCTTTAGTTTTATTTAACTTAATAAGCTCGTTGCGTTGATTCGTGATCGAAACGAGCTGCTGCTGCCGCTTCATGGCGGCTTTTTCTTCGGTGATATCTCGAAACTCTAGAATGCACATGGTTGACGCATCGTCCGATTCGAGACGGCTGACAACGTAGTAGACAGGGTAGGCGCTACCGTCTTTTTTGACGTACTCGTCTTCGCCTTTTTGCTGCTCTTTTGCCGTCTTCGCCCCATTAACGTTCCAGTGGGTGATGTCGGCAGAATGACCGCTTGCGTTCCGGCAATGTAGTATGTCGTGAAGCGGCGTACCAAGCTGCGTGATTTCTTCGAAGCTATAGCCGGTGATCATTTCGGCGGCCGGATTCATGAACGTACAGTGCAGCCGTGAGTCCATGATCACCAGTGCCGTTGACGCGTTGTCCGTGATACTGCGATTGAGGGTAGCTAACGCTTCGATTCGCTTGATCGCGAGTACTTGTTGCGTCACTTCGACCGCATGCACCAAAATGCCATCCACCTGGGCGTGTACATCATAGGACGGTTGATAAACAAAATTGAAATACCCCTCCCGCATGTCGCCTTCACCATCTCGGTTGAGTATGACGGGCATTTGGTGGGCAGAATACGGTTTACCGGTCTGGTACACCTCGTCAAGGATTTCATAGATGCCCTGTCCCGCGACTTCCGGTAATGCATCGCGAATTGGTTTCCCGACCAGCGTGCGTTGGCCGACAAGCTGCATGTAGCCGGGATTGGCCAGTTCAAAGACGTGATTCGGCCCACGCAGCACCGCGATCATAGCTGGGGCCTGCATGAACAACGACCGTAGTTTGTCGCGTTCAACCTGCAGGGCTCGTCCCGTTTCTACCTCGTGCGTGGTTTCAACACAAGCACAGTAGAGCCCACCGATCCCGCCAGTCTCGTCGCGAATCGGACTGTAAGAAAATGTAAAATAGGTTTGCTCATCGTAGCCGTGTCGGCTAACTTTGAGCGGCAAATCCTTCAGGTAGACTGGCGTCGCCTTTTCGTACACTTGGTCGGCAAGCGGGCCGATATCGCTCCATATCTCCGTCCAGACTGCTTTTCCGGACGTGCCAAGTGCGGCGGGGTGCTTTTGCCCTAAGACCTCGATGTAGGCGTCGTTATAAAAATTGAGCAGGTCGTCCTTACCCCACCAGATGAACATTGGTAAAGCAGAATTTAATATGATGCTCACAGCCGTCCGCAGGCTCTGTGGCCACTGATCCGGTGGGCCGACGGCAGTAGCCGTCCAATCGTAGGTACGCATCAGACGACCCATTTCACCGCCACCCGCCAAAAACCCGTAGATTGGATCGAGCTTCGTATGGGCGTCAGGAGCAGGACGTTTGACAGCCTTTGACTCCTTGGGTGCAGCTTCGCTCATTACCATGAGTTTTTCAAACTTCGAAGCAACATGCAAGCATGTCTAGGGACTGGCTGAGGCATCCATATCACGTCGTGTACGCAGTCGCACCCAGCCTTACCAGTTTAGAGAATGGGTCAGTGATTTGAACTGGTGTGATTTTCTGAGCCAGTGTACTTCCACTTTTTCTGCCACTGCTTCATTTGTTGTATTTCGTTTTCCTGGGCTGAGATGATACCATCCGACAACCGTTTTACCTCTTCGTGCTTGGCATTTGAAGCTGACAATTGTGCCATTTGTATAGCACCGTCGTGATGTTCG
>DASVSL010000027.1:0-6105 GCA_036388095.1 Saccharimonadales bacterium (SeqCode)
TCGTCGTCTCACCCTGAGCGTTGTACCCGCCCGGGAGCGCCCAACTGCCTTTGAAAGGATCATTGGCTCGTTTAAGCAGTAGAACCTCGAGTGCCCCGCCTTCGACGCGAAAGATAACGGCATCGACGGTCAGTGTGGGTGGAGTGTACGGAGTCGTGTACTTCATACACCTAGTCTAGCACTCGTTGCTACATGTCACCCAGAGGCTGCTACAATTAACCGCGTGAAATTCACCGATACTCACTGCCATATTCATGAGACCAGTTACCGTCAGGGGCAAACCGCCTGGCGTCAGGCCCAAGCCGCCGGAGTGGAGCGGTTGATATGCGTCGGAACCGATGAGACTAGCTCGCGCGAGGCGGTGAAGTTTGCCCGCAAGCGCGAACAGGTCTGGGCCAGTGTCGGTATCCATCCGCACGAAGCCGATAAAGGTTTGACAGGGGTGAAAGCCTTAGAAGAATTGGTTGTTGCCGAAAAAGACAAAAATGTACACGTGAACAAAATTGTCGCTATTGGTGAATGTGGCTTGGATTATTTCTATCATAACGCTGAACGTGAGGCGCAAATTGCCTTGCTCGAGGCGCAACTCGACGTCGCTCACCGCCATAATCTGCCGGTTATTTTCCATGTTCGTGAAGCATTCGATGATTTTTGGCCGATTTACGACAATTTTCTAGGCATCAAGGGCGTACTGCATAGCTTTACTGATACGCAGGCCAATATGGAGCGGGCGACGAGTAAAGGGCTCTGTATAGGGGTGAACGGCATTTCAACCTTCACGAAAGACGAAGCCCAGCGCCAGATGTTCGCTGCAATTCCACTCGAACATCTTCTGCTTGAAACAGATGCTCCCTACTTGACACCTGTCCCGCTACGTGGTAAGGTCAACGAGCCAGCATTCATAACGCACGTGGCGCACCATTTAGCGAATCTCCGAACCATCAGTCTTGAGGAGCTCTCGCGCGCAACGGAGCGGAATGCGACAAACCTCTTTTTCTAAAACACACAGCTAACCGCAAAAAGTATTAACTTTTATTTGAGGGGTGACTGTTTATGTCGGAACAACCGATGTCTTTTGGCGGTGAAGCTTTTAATGGGGCACGTGTCGCACAACAAGAAGCGGCCGAATATCTCGTACATGGTCCTAATGGCAGCTCGTCAGCGGGAGAGCGCTTTGATTTGGGGCAAGAGGATAGCGGGTTGTTTGATGAAGCATTCTATGGTGCTGAAGCAAAGCATCAAGCAGTGCAACCTACAGTAGAGGGACTTACGAAGTCTCACGCTGAAGCGTTAACGGCTGCATCACTTGATCTCACAGAATCGCAGTTAACTGCCGACATGCTTGCCATGGGGGCGCTTGTAGTAAGAATTCGCGACTTAAGGTTGGCGGCGTAACTATGGGTTTATTCCGCTCGATTCTTCCACTTCTCACCGGTACGCCGACGGCACCAAAATTGCCGAACCTGAGCAAGCTGACCGATCGTCAGCTGATTGAGCTTGAGGCGGAAATTGGCGGACGTTTGTTCGGTCCTGTTGCAGAAGGGCACAAGCGCGAATTTTTCTGTCTCGACCAAAACACCTGGATCTGGCACGAGGAATGGACTGACGAGAATAACCAGCGGTTGGTATCAAGCACTCGCTATGAAGTGCACGAAAACGGCGTTTTAAAAGCCCAGGATGGGAAAGTCTATAAATTCATCGAAGGCGAAGAACTACGCAATCTGATGGTTGCCGTCCGGCTGTACTATGAGGCCGTTGCTCGTGACATCTACCGGATCGATCCGCAGACTGGCCGCCCACTGACGCAAATGGAACCGGCGACTGCTACACTATAAGCATGTCGATTTACCTTGACCATGCTGCCGCGACCCCGCTCGACGAGCGGGTCTTTGCTGCCATGGAGCCGTATTTACGAGACCACTTTCATAACCCATCCGCCGCCTATGGTCCTGCCCGTGACGTCCGCAGCGCGCTGGACGAGGCCCGTCGAACATTAGCCAGTTGCCTGGGGGCAAAACCGGACGAGCTTATTCTGACGGCGGGAGCGACCGAGTCGATCAACTTGGCGTTCACCGTTTGTCGGCCGGATGATCACGTCGTTATCGGGGCGACCGAACATGCCAGCGTGCGTGGGGCTGCGGCTGGCTACCACGTCGTCGTGGCGGCTAGTGATAGCAAAGGCCGCATCACCCCAGAAGCAGTTGCAACAGCAATCACTGATCAGACAAGGCTCGTCAGCGTGACGGCAGCCGATAGTGAACTTGGGACATTGCAGCCACTGCGAAAAATAGCCGATGGTATCGCGACGGCCCGCAAGGACCGGCACAATCGGGGTATTTTGGCGCCACTGTACTTCCATAGCGACGCCTCGCAGGCAGCGGGTGCGATCGACTTGTCACTTACCCGGCTCGGCGTTGATTTACTGACGCTCAGCGCCGCCAAATGTTATGGTCCAAAACAGGTCGGCCTGCTGTGGGCTCGTGCCGGCGTGCCGCTACGTCCGTTGGTGCGTGGCGGCGGGCAAGAGCGAGGGTTGCGTTCTGGGACAGAAAATGTCGCTGGCGTGATCGGCTTTGCAGAAGCCCTGCGTCTTGCGCAGAAGAAACGGGTTGGCGAATCTGAGCGCTTGCTGGCGCTGCGCAACGAGCTCGCGCGACGATTGGCAGTTGCCACGCCCGACCTGATCGTTAACGGCGATCCGCGCCGTCATTTGCCTGGTCATCTTAACGTTAGTGTTCCGGGGGTTGATGCCGAACGCGTGGTGTATCGTCTTGATATGCAGGGCGTCTATGTCGCGACCGGTGCAGCCTGCGCTGCCAACAAAGGCCTGCGCTCGAGTGTCTTGACGGCAACTGGCATGAGCGAGACCGCGGCCGACGGCAGTATTCGGCTGAGTTTAGGCCGATCAACGACTGAAGACGATGCTGTGCAAGCGGCCCGGTTGATTACTGAAGCGTTCAAAAGCGAGCGATACTTATGAAACTCGGCCTTGTCGTCTTATTCGGATTACTGATCGCCATTATCGGCGTTGGTACCTATTTGAAGCCCAATGACTTGAAAAATTGCCCATCACCGAGCAGTGGTGAATGCGCGCCAGCCGACGCCATTATCGTCGTTAGTGGCGGTGACACCGCTGCCCGAACGGACCATGCCATTGCGCTCTACCAAAACGGCTGGGGAAGGTACATTGTACTGTCAGGTGCAGCAGCCGACCCGGACGCGCCAAGTAATGCTAGTGCCATGGGCAAGCGCGCCGTAGCGGCTGGTGTGCCAGCCGACGCCATCTTAGTCGAAGAAGATGCCCGCACGACGACAGAAAATGCCGATAATGTCGTCGCCTCCCTCACGGAGCGTCAAGTCAGTCGGGTAATTGTCACGACCAGTGCCTACCACCAACGACGGGTCCAGTTGGAATTTAGCCGTGCCTTTGGCCCCTCGGTTGTCGTCCTGAGCGCTCCGCTGAAAAATGACAAGCAATGGGCAGGACATTTTTGGTGGCTGACATTACGTGGTTGGTGGTTAGCGCTAGGTGAGCTCACAAAAATAGTTGCCTTTTATATCGCTGGGTCGGCTCGATGAACGTTTTCATTGGGATGAGTGGTGGTGTTGATTCGAGCCTGAGCGCAGCACTGCTGGTCGAGCAGGGCCATAAGGTGACGGGCGTCTATATGAAAAACTGGACGCAAGATTTACCTGGCATGCGTTGCCCGTGGGCGGACGATTTGGCTGACGCAAAACGGGTTGCGGTGCAACTTGGCATTCCGCTAAAAGTGTACGATTTTGAGAATGACTATAAGCACCATGTTGTTGATTACATGGTTACAGAGTACGAGGCTGGCCGAACCCCCAACCCCGATATCATGTGCAACCAAGAAGTAAAGTTTCGTTTGTTTTTGGATGCAGCAGTGGCGGACGGGGCAGAGATGATCGCAACGGGACATTATGCCAAAGTCGAAGTTGGACGATTACTGATGGCCGCCGATACGGTCAAAGACCAGACGTACTTTTTGTACCGCGTCACGGGCGAAGCGCTCAAGCGCACAATCTTTCCGCTGGGCGACTATACGAAAGTCCAGGTACGGGAATTGGCCGAGCAGCGGGGCTTGGCGACGGCTGCCAAACCAGATAGTCAAGGTATTTGTTTCGTCGGCTCGGTCGGCATTCGTGAGTTTTTGAGCCAGTACGTGACGACCGAACCTGGTGACATTATTGACCGTGCGTCGGGCAAGATGCTTGGTCGTCACGATGGCGCGATTTATTACACCCTTGGTCAACGCCATGGCCTGAATGTCGGCGGCGGCTTGCCGTACTACGTGACGGGCAAAGACATGGATAAAAATGAAGTCTATGTCAGCCGTGACTTGAACGATGAATCATTGTGGCGAACCGATATTCAGCTAGCCGATGTCCACTGGATTGGCCAGCCTCCGGCCACAACTGGCGTACAGGTGAGACTACGTCATCGGGGAGCTATGCTATCGGCCCGCCTGGACGGTTCGACACTCCATCTGGAAAACCCGGAACGCGCCGTCGCGACGGGCCAATCTGCCGTTATTTACGTCGGTGACGAGTGCGTTGGCGGTGGCATCGTAGCCTGATATAGCCAGGAATCTACAGAGCACCCACCACCTGCGCTTCGTGCTACACTAACAGAGATGAACGCACAAGAAATCCGGCGCGCCTACCTGCGCTTTTTTGAATCACGAGGCCATGCTGTCATTGACCGGGCGCCGCTTGTTCTTCACGGCGACCCGACGACGCTGTTTACCGGTAGCGGCATGCAGCCGATGATCCCATACCTACTTGGCGATACCCACCCGCAGGGCAAACGCATTACTGACAGCCAAACTTGTCTGCGAGCGCAGGACATTGAGGAAGTCGGCGACAATCGGCACACGACCTTTTTCGAGATGCTTGGCAACTGGAGCCTTGGCGACTACTTCAAATCACAGCAGATCGAGTGGATGTGGGAATTTTTAACCACCGAAGTCGGGCTCGATGCCAGCAAGCTATATGTCACCTGCTACATCGGTGCTCCACAATACGATGTCCCTAAAGACACCGAAGCCGCCGAGACGTGGGCGAAGTTGTTTGCAGACGCCGGTTTGAGCCATGGGATTGCTGATATCGGCAGTGAAGATGATGGCTACGCCCGCGGCATTAAAGATGGCGAACGGATCTTCTATTATGACGGCAGTAAGAACTGGTGGAGTCGTAATGGTAGCGAACAAACGACACCAGTGGGCGACCCATGCGGGCCCGACAGCGAAATGTTCTATGACTTTGGTACGCCGCACGACCCAAGCTACGGCGAGCATTGTCACCCAAATTGTGACTGCGGCCGGTTTCTAGAGATTGGCAACAACGTCTTTATGGCTTATCGAAAAGTAGCCGATGGCAAATTCGAGTTGCTCGACAAGCCAAATGTCGACCACGGGGCAGGGCTGGAACGTATCGCTGCAAGTGTCCTCAATGACCCGGATGTTTTCAAGATTAGCCTGCTATGGCCAGTCGTCGAGAAGCTTGAATCGCTCAGCGGCAAGCGTTACGCCGATCACACCGAAGCAATGCGCGTCATCGCTGACCATCTGCGTGCGGCGACGTTTTTGGCCGTTGACGGCTGCGTCCCGAGTAACAAAGAACAAGGCTACGTTATGCGACGGCTTATTCGTCGGGCCGTTCGGTTTGCCTTTGAACTGGGTATCGAGCAAAACTTCATGGAAGCCATCGTGCCAGTCATCGCCGATCTGTATCACGATGATTTTCCGGAAGTCGCCGAGAAACGCGATGAGGTCATCTCTGTATTAATCAAAGAAGAGAAGGCGTTTCGGCAAACCTTGCGTAAAGGCCTGAAGCATTTCGAAGATATCATGCAGCTTAAGCAGTCCGTCAGGCAGTTCAAGGATAGGACTGAAACCGGAATGCATGATATGAACGAGATCCAAGACTACAAGGAAGAGTTCAAGGCCGTTATCGAGGGTGATGATGCGTTTAGGCTGTATGACACATATGGATTTCCGGTCGAGCTGACAATTGAGGAAGCAAAAAAGCGAGGCATTGTTTTGAGTGAGTTTTTCTACCAAGGCTTCAAAAGCGCTATGTTAG
>DASVSL010000028.1:0-7788 GCA_036388095.1 Saccharimonadales bacterium (SeqCode)
ACCGGTTACAGTGTCTCAAGGAGATAAACTTCTACTACAATGGTGGCTCACGGATGGATCTGGAGCTATTTCTGAACTACCATTTTGATTATCAAAAAATGGATAATGAAGTCGAATTAGTACTGGCACCGCAGGCATTTCAGTTAGTACTCCAAAGACTTGAGAGGTCACTCTCGAATACCCAGACTAAACCACCGGCTACTTACAGGTGCCAGCTATTTACACGAGATAATCGTGTCATGATAGCCCTGAATGACGATAAGTTTCAGGTAGCGAGAGTGAATAGTGGCAGCATGATTGAGCGGCTCCTGCTAAAACTCGAGCGACTGCCCTCATCAGAAACGCTTACTAGCGTCGAGTTTCAGCCCAATCGCAATGATTTCAGTTTTACCAGACTAATAGACAAATACGACTACAAGTGGCTCAAAACAATGTTGCCAGTGTGTGAACCTGCCGTCATATCGATACAGAATCCAGCAGAATTAGACATGAATCAACTCCTCACCATGTTGCCGGAGATTGCCGAGAATTACCGGCAACCTATTGCACGCTATTTGGGCATAGAATAAACATCTGCCGAGTTGTTTCGATAATCACACAATAGACCATGACTGTACTACTGTGACTTAGTCATGGAAGAGAACGCCATCATATCAGTCAGCGAGTTCAGAGTAATTACTGGTATTACGCCTGCTGTGATGGAAGACAGCAAAGTTATTGAAGCTATCCGTCAACTAGACGTGATGGCTCAAATCTATATCAAAAAGGTAAAGTCAGAACTGCAAAATAAGGAGTAATGCAGCGGTTCCAAAATCCATGATAGGTTATTGAAATAACATACCCATCGGGTCAGAATTAGAGGTGTATATGAAGAAGAAACTGCCTAATGTCAAAACCGGTGCCGTGATTTATACACGAGTATCCAGTGACCGTCAGGTCGATAATATGAGTTTGGGTGAGCAGAAACGAATCTGCGAAGAGTTTTGCAGGCTAAAACAGTTCTCTGTAATCAGGCAATTTGCCGAGGAAGGAGAAAGTGCGAAAACAGCAGACCGTACAGAACTTCAAGAACTTTTGAAGTTCTGTTTGGCAAACAAGAGTACTATTGGTCATCTGGTCGTCTACAAAGTTGATAGGTTTTCCAGAAAAGTTGCGGATCACTCGGCACTACGAGCATTGCTCAAGAAGCTAGACATAATATTGTGGTCAGCATCTGAACCGATAGATTCCACCACGACCGGCATGCTACTGGAAAACGTACTCGCCAGCTTTGCTCAGTTCGATAACGATGTACGCTCGGAAAGGTCTCGCGGCGGCATGGTAGCCAGAGTTCGAGAGGGCTGTTGGGTAAGCAAGGCACCTATTGGATATACCAATTTCAAGGATGAAACTAAACGCCCCACTCTTGCTATAACCGCTGAAAATGCCGAGCTGCTTTTTGGGTTTTTCTCTGAGTTTGCTACCGGCAACTATACTCAGACCCAAGCAGTTGAACTTGCCCATAAAATGGGCATTTACAGTAAGGGTACCAGACTCATTTCGAGAAACGGTACAATCAAGTTACTTCGAAATCCTGTATACGCCGGATATATCCAGAACGACCTGTCGAGTGGTGAAAGAATCAAGGGAATCCATACGCCAGTTATAACTCTTGACCACTACCTGCTCATACAAAGTATATTGGACGGTAAAGGAAGACCTCGGTCCAGCCAACCACGGAATAAGCCGGCATACCCTTTGCGAGGCTTCTTGTTGTGCGGTATTTGCAACAAACCGCTCACGGCAAGTGCATCAAAAGGTAGAGTCGGACATTTTCCGGCATATCACTGCACAACATGTACACGCAAAGTGACCGGCAATACTGTACGCATACCCAAGCAAAAAGCTCATGAACAATTTGAGGCATTACTCGCCAAAGCCGAACCGGCGACATGGGTGCCTGATATTTTCAAGCAAGTTGTTCTGAGGCGTTGGAATCAAGACTTTGTATATGCCCAGCAGGAGCGGCGTAAGATTGACCAGCAGCTCAAGGATGCCGAAGATATGAAGAATAGTCTTATGGATAAGTTCCTCAAGGACATCATTCCAGCCGAAACATATCAAGAGCAAGAGAACCGACTCGCCATACAGCGTGTTGAATTAGAGGTAGCAAGAAATGAACTCAAAGACACCGAAAGCCGGAATGAGCAGATTGTAGACCAAGCAGTTTCATTCCTGGTCAATCTACCGGTTTCCTGGCGTACAGCCGAGCTAAACGACCAGCAACGGTTCCAAAATGCTATTTGTGAAGCCGGAATTGTCGTAAACCCAGATAAGACATTTGGAACCGCAAAACTTAGCCCCATTTTGCAGGAAACATCAGATATAGAACGACATTACGAAGGCAATAAAAAAGACCTTTCCGAAGAAAAGTCTCTTTTGGTGACCTCACGGAGAATCGAACTCCGATTGCCAGGATGAAAACCTGGTGTCCTAACCGTTAGACGATGAGGCCAAGTGATGAGCGAAAAGATGAAGAAAATGTGTTTACATATTTTCTCACCCTTTTCCGAAGCACGACGGGCTCATCTTTCGAAGATGAGGCCGGATACACTTCCGAATTTCTACCGGACATTTCCGAGAAATTTGAGGCTCATCTTTATAGGATGAGGCCAGCTCTGAAATAACTCAACTATCTTTTTTGAAGCACGCCGGACTCATATTTAGAATATGAGGCCGAATCATTACCTTGCTGTGGCTAGTCTTTCCCATCCAGTCATTCGACCATCAAAAAATCAGCCGACGGCTGACTGATTGTATCATGAGCTAACAGATGTGTGAATGAACTCACGACGACGGATGGCTCAAGGCCGGATCCGTCGCCGCGAGGTAGGGGGTTGTCAGCCGCGACTACGCGGACGAGGCTTCTGCGACGCTGCTGCGATAATCCTGTCACGCTCACGTCGAGTCATCCGCGGCAATGTGGCGCGCGGTTCATCGCGCCTGCCAGTGAGAGCTCCGTGAGTACGGCCAGGTGTATCGCGCCCCATCAGAGCCGTACCACGCGGATGACGCCCGCAGCCTCTGGCTGATACTCCAGCTGATACGGCCGCCCTTTCCAGGTAACCGCCAGAGCTACCTGCCTTCGCAGATCTCGTCGAGCCGCTTCCGAACAGCCGACAAACCTCGGCTTATTGCTGTTGATGACGTCGGCGACGATCTTGCTCGGCATGCCGACGACATACTTCTTACGCGATGCATCGATGTAGCTTCTCAACTCCTTCAAAAACACATCGATGAGTTCGGGTCCGGCTAGTGCGTCGGGTCTGGGCACGCGGTGCTCACTTTCGATAGGCGACAATGACCAACATAGCCGTTTTTCTAACGGCGCGATCCGCATTGGGCGAATCAGACTATGTTGCTCCTCGGTATACGCTAGTCGATCAGAAAAATCAATCTTTATGAATATATACGCTACATGTAGTGTTATACATTATAATTTTACACTATTTTCCCACCTATAGCGTAGACACTGATTATCTCGCTTATGTATATAAATAATATTATTGACATTTGTCAACCTACGCGCCTATAGTTACCGCAAACGTCCGCAAAAAATTATTAGTCGGCTACTCGGCCACTGCGCCACAGGCCGTAACCCACAAAGGAACACATCTTATGTCAACTGTATCCCTCACCCGAACAGGCCTCGTCGGCATCTCGGCCTTGCTGTCAGTCTTCAGCCTCGCCCTCTTGCCAAGTGTCACTGCGTACGCAACTACCGACGCCGACGCGACGGTATCTGTCAACGAAGTACTTGTTACTCCAGCCACCGAATCCGTCGTCGAACCTGCCGTCACCGAAGCAGCCCCACTGCTCGATGCGACCATCGTCGCCGAAAGCACCATCGCTGAATCACCAAGCCTTGCCGTTACAACTGACGCGGCGCGTGAGTCGACTACTCCTGTACGTAACGACGCTTCTAAAAAAGAAGACCGAGGCCCTGTTGCCAATGATGACACTCGTGGCCATGAGCCAAGAGACCGTGACCATGGTGATAAAGATCGTGAACACGGCCACAAAGACCGCGAGCACAAAGGCAAGAAGTGGCACCACCAGCACAAACACTGGAACCACGATACTGTCTGTGAAGAAGACGAAGAAGTCATCGAGCCTGGTATGGGCGGTGGCGAAGAGATTGACGTAATCGTAGAAGAAGAAGCGATCGAGCTACCTGAAATTGAGGAAGTGATCGAAGAAGACGTCGTCTTGGCCGCAACTGTTACCGAAGCGCCAGCCAGCCTACCTGCAACCGGTGCAAGTAGCAGCGTCAGCCCACTCCTGAGCATCCTGGCAGCCGTTTCAGCCTACGGTGCCGTCGCTGGTGCGATCCGCCTGCAGCGCCGTTAAGGGCAACAACCCTTTCCAGAACATACAAAACGTGCTGTACTAGATGTACCAGCTGAGTGATAAAAGGAGACCGCCGTATGACCACCCATCGTTTTACCTTTCTATTAGGCCTAACTATGGGAGTATCTGCGGCGGTTTCGCTTGTCACCGCCCCGTCCGCTCACGCGCGCATTGACGACACGCCTGATTGCGACAGCGTCGCCGTCGTACGGTGCGGGTTCAACGACGTCAATGAAATGCGTCGCGAGGCCGCTCAGGGTGATGTACCCAAGATTTACAAGGCACTGGGTATTAGCCAACAAGATCTCAGAGGTACCTTCGTCAATGGTATCGTCTACCGCGACGGCCGTGTGACCGTCGACGGCAAGGTTGTTGCGACTGGCGCAATGACCGCAGGCCGTAACTATGGCGGCACCCCGATCGCCGGTACCAACGCGGGCAAATATCCGACCAGCAAATTCGTCGACGAAGGCCAGACGGCATTCGTCAAGATGACTGGTGGCGAATTTGATTTCGCCGTTATCAAAGCCTGTGGCAACCCCGTCAGTGCGACCCCAAAACAGCAACCAAAACCAGCGTTTCGCTGTGTGCGGCTCGACGTTGAACGCATTAGCCGGACCGAGCGCAAATTTACCGCCATCGCTGATGTTTCTGGTGGCGCTACGGTGGAAAAATACGAATTCGGCTTTGGTGACGGTTACGGCATTACCGTGACCGAAGAGTCCTACACCTATACGTACAAAAAAGCCGGTACGTTCGACACCTCGGTTGTGCTGCACGTCAAAGTTGGCGACCAAATCAAAAAAGTCAGCACCAGGACATGTGAGAAGCCGGTCACCATCACACCTAAAGATCAGCCGGTCTGCCGCTACGACGAATCGCTGCCTAAAGACAGTCCCGACTGTGTCAAACCAGCCGTCTTGAGCTCGGTTGCCCCAACCCCGCCCGCGCCGACACCAACCCGAGCGACGCCGACGCCGACGCCGACACAACCGCAAAAAATTGCCGACACTGGCCCGGCAGCCGCGATTAGCGGTGTCGTCGGATCAAGTGCTCTCGGTTACGGCGCCTACCTTTTCACGACCTCTCGTCGCCAGTTGATCGACCGTCTACTAGGGCGTCACTAAGCCAGCTCAAAACAGCTTCGCACAGATGAAGCTGTTTTGTTTTATACTATGACCATGAGTAAGCGCCACAAGAAACGTACCAAGCGCTACCAGGGGGACGACGCCAAAGTGACGACGTCACGTGAACCGGTTGTGCACCATTATGAAGCCGTCCAGCGCTCACGCCTGGGCGAATGGTGGCAGACGCGGCGGCGGGCAGTCAAACTGGGCGCACTCGCGACCGCCATCGTTGGCGGCGGCGCTCTCCTTACTATCGAACTCATCAGGATTATCCTGCCATGAGTCGTATTGCAATTATCGAAGATGACAGTTTGATCGCGCAGATGTACCGGATGAAATTTGAATCCGAAGGCTTTGATGTGCAGATTGCTGACAATGGTGCCGATGGTGTCAGCCTCGTTGAAACATTTTCACCCGACATCGTCCTACTCGATATACAGCTGCCTGTGTTAAGTGGCCCTGAGACCTTGCGAGCCATTCGAAGTCACACCTGGGGTAAGCAAGTGCCAGTCTTAATCCTCACCAACCTTGGTGAGACCGAAGCACCAGCCGACCTGCCGTCACTTGGCATCGCTGGCTACGCCGTCAAAGCCGATCTCACGCCGAGTCAAGTCGTTGAGCGTGTCAAAACCGTCCTTGGATGCTAATCAGTTTTCGCCTCAGCGGCCGTACGGGCGGCCTTGAGAACATTGTCAAACAGCGCTGCGACTGTCAGCGGCCCCACTCCGCCGCGTTCAGGTGTCATAATCAGATCGGTCCGCGCCCGGGCATCATCCGCCACATCACCGCGTAAACGCCCACCATCGCTGCTAGTGCCGGCGTCGACGACTATCGTGCCCGGCCGAAGCATCGTGCTGGTGACGAGCCCTGGTACGCCGGTTGCTGTGACGACGACGTCTGCCTCGCGCACTAACCGCGCTAAATCATCGCTCGGCCCGCTCACGACCGTGACAACATACCCTGCCGCCCGCCAGCGAGCGCTGAGCGGTGCGCCGACCAGTCTGCCCTGCCCGATGACGAGAAGTTTCTTGCCAGTCAGTTCAATGCCATAGCCGGTCAGTAACCAATCAATGGCTAGCGGCGTCGCTGCATCAAAGTACGTAGTGCTGGCAAGTGCGTCGACGTCTTTTCGTGGGTCGATTGCGCCGATCACCTCATCGGTCTGCGCCGGGTCGCTTAGCGGTAACTGCACGATGATGCCGTGCACCGCCGCGTCTTCATTCAGTTGCACGACGGTGGCAAGTGCGGCAGCAGCGTCCACCCGATGCACGTCCACCGCCACCTCGACATCTTTGCCGTAGGTCTCTTTTAGGCGAACATAGGTCTGGCTCGGCACGTCGTCGCCAGTCAACACGATCGCGAGGCGCGGCTCCGTTGCCGCCGACTGACGCAAGCCACGCGCTTGGCGAACCTGGCGTTGCTTGATGTAGTCGGCCAGTTCGGCGCCATTGAGACGTTTCATGCTTGCCAGTATAGCCGATATACTGGGTACATGATCATCGACCCGTACATGTGGACACGTCTGCCAATCGTAGGGCTCGAGGCCGTCACCGCTGAAACCCTCGCCGTCCATCTGCGTCGGCCGTCCGGGTATTCGTTTGTGCCAGGGCAATACGCAATTGTGCGGGTCATAGTACCGAGCGGTGAACGTTTGATTCGGCAATATTCCTTTATCTCCGCACCCCAAGACGATGACCTTAGTTTACTCATTCAACGGGAACCGGGTGGCACGGTGAGTGGCTGGTTTCATTCGACCGCCCGTGTCGGGGCGATCATCGAACTGTCACAACCGCTTGGCAGTTTTACTTTGACGCAGGTGCGTCACAGGCCGGTCGTGCTCGTCGCGGGCAAAGTCGGCATTGCCCCGTTTTTGAGTATGCTACGAGCCACTCCACACCGACGTGCCAAGCTAATTTATAGTGTTCGCCAGCGCGAGCAAATCGTCTTTGCCGAAGAAGTAGCCACCTACGACACGACCGTGATCATGACGGATGTCACGCCGCGCATCGACGCGACGATTCTCACACCGCTGACAGTCGACCAACCGGTCTGGTATATCTGCGGGAGCAAACAATTTGTCGATGCGATTTGCCTATTGTTGAGCCGGCTAAATGTACCCTCAGCCAATGTTCGCCGTGAACTATTTACATTGCAATAAAACCGTTTCTTTCAGTCAGATTATAAATATAAGTGTTATGTCATGTAGTTTATATAAAATGTAATTTGTTTTACTATATATTCCTTATATCTAGAGTGGTATTGTAAATATAGT
>DASVSL010000029.1:0-12407 GCA_036388095.1 Saccharimonadales bacterium (SeqCode)
CGCGAGGGCCTCACCGCCATCATCCTCGTCAAACTACCGGACCCCCAGTTCGAGGGTCAGACCAAGAACAAACTCGGTAACCCCGAGATGCGCCGCTACGTCGAGCAGGTGATGAACGAGTACTTTGCGTACTACCTCGAAGAGCACCCAGCGATCGGCCGCAAGATCATCGGCAAGGCGCTGCTGGCGGCCCGTGCCCGCAAGGCTGCCCGTGCCGCCCGTGACAACGTCATTCGTAAGGGTGCGCTAGATGGTATGAGCCTACCGGGCAAGTTGTCAGACTGTTCAAGCAAGGATCCAAGTAATAGTGAACTTTACATCGTTGAGGGTGACTCGGCCGGTGGATCAGCCAAATCAGGCCGTGACAGTAAGACGCAGGCCATCTTGCCGCTTCGTGGTAAAGTTCTCAACGTTGAACGCGCTCGTTTGGATCGTATGTTAAATAACAACGAAATTGTCTCGCTCATCAAAGCGATGGGCGTGGGTATCGATGAACAATTTGACATCAGTGGCCTCCGTTACCACCGCATCATCATTATGACGGACGCCGACGTTGACGGCAGCCACATCGCAACGCTGCTGATGACGTTCTTCTTCCGCTTTATGCGTGACGTCGTCGAAGGCGGTCATGTCTACCTGGCGAAGCCACCACTGTTTCAGGTTAAGGCCGGGACGAAAAAGCAGTATGCCTACAGCGACGAAGAGCGCGATGAGATTATCGATGGTATGATTGCCGATAAAAAAGAACGCGGCACAGCGGTTGACCCAGGTGCCGACCGGATGAAACAGGCCGGGGCATCCATCCAGCGCTACAAGGGACTGGGTGAGATGGACGCCGAGCAACTGTGGGACACGACGATGAACCCCGAGAACCGCGTGCTCATTAAACTGAACGTCGAAGACGCCGAAAAGGCCGACGCTATCTTCGTCAAGTTGATGGGCGACCAGGTTGACCTACGCAAGTCGTTCATCCAGGGCCGCGCCAAATTTGTCAAAGTTGAAGACTTGGATATTTGATTATGGAAAACGATACTCCCGACCTGCCTGAAATTATTGAACCAGCCGAAAGCCCCGCCCTGGCCGTGCAGACCCACTCACGCTTAGTCGAAAGTAAAACCGTCGAGAACGTCATGGAAGATAACTTCCTGCGTTATTCAATGAGCGTCATTATCGACCGCGCGCTACCAGATGTCCGTGATGGGTTAAAGCCAGTTCATCGTCGTATTCTGTACGTCATGGACAAGACCGGCATCCGCCCGACCAGCAAGACGGTCAAGAGCGCCCAGATCGTCGGTGAAGTTATGGGTAAATACCACCCGCACGGCGACTCGAGCATCTACGATTCGATGGTGCGGATGGCACAAGAATGGTCAATGCGCTACATGCTCGTCAACGGACAGGGTAACTTCGGTTCGATGGATGGCGACCCAGCGGCTGCCATGCGTTACACCGAGGCCCGGATGGCGAAACCAGCCGAAGATTTGCTGGCCGACATTGACAAGGACACAGTTGATTTTCGTGATACCTACGACGGTAGTAACAGCGAGCCGGTCGTCTTGCCGACCAAACTGCCGAACCTGCTCTTAAACGGCCAAATTGGTATCGCCGTTGGTATGGCAACTAACATTCCGCCGCACAACCTGACGGAATTGGTCGACGCCACGGTGCATCTGATCGACCACCGTGAGGACACCACCCTCGAAGACTTGCTCAAATACGTCAAAGGGCCCGACTTTCCGACTGGTGGTATCGTCTACGGCGGCGCTGGGCTAGCCCAAGCCTACGCGACCGGTCGCGGCGGCATCATGGTGCGGGCCGTGGCTGATATCGAAGAGACCAAAAAAGGTCGCCATCACATCGTCGTGACCGAAATGCCGTACGCCGTCAACAAGGCGACCCTGATCGAGCGCATCGCTGATCTGGTCAAAGAAAAGAAAATCACCACCATCAGCGACCTGCGTGACGAATCTGCTCGTGGCGCAGTCCGCGTCGTCATCGAACTCAAAAAAGACGCCTACCCAAAAAAGGTCCTCAACCAGCTCTATAAGATGACGGCGCTGCAGACCAGCTTCCATTTCAATATGTTGGCCCTGGTGGACGGGATTCAGCCACGCATCTTGGGACTGCAAGAAATCCTAGAAGAATTTATCAAACACCGTCAGGTGGTCGTCCGTCGGCGCACCGAGTTCGAGCTCAAAGCCGCCCGGGCCAAGGCGCATATTCTCGAAGGCTATAAAATCGCCCTCGACCACATCGACGAAGTCATCCGCATTATCCGGGCCAGTCAGACTAGCGAGCTGGCACAGACCGCCCTGATGAAAAGCTTCGGCTTGTCCGAGATTCAGGCCCAAGCCATTCTGGCGATGCAGCTGCGCCGCCTGACCGGGCTCGAGCGCGACAAGATTGAGAGTGAACTGCGCGAGTTGCTGGCTCTGATCGGCCGGCTCGAAGCTATTTTGGCCAGCGAAGTCGAGATTTTGAAAATCGTCAAGACAGAGCTGCTGGAGATGAAAGAAAAGCATGGTGACGAACGCCGCACCAAAATCATCGGCCATGAACTCGGCAAGTTCAGCGACGAAGAACTGATTCCTGATGAGAATGTCGTTGTACTACTAACAACGGAAAACTACGTCAAACGCACCTTGATCACAGATTACCGGCGTCAAAACCGCGGCGGCAAGGGCAAGCGTGGCATGACGACCAAAGAACTCGACGTCATCGACCAGCTGACCACCTGTAGCACCCACGACTGGCTGCTGTTTTTCACCAACCGAGGCCGCGTCTTCCGGCTCAAAGCCTACGAAGTGCCCGCCGCCGGGCTACAGGCCAAGGGGGTTGCCGTCGTCAACCTGTTGCAACTGCAACCAGAAGAAAAAGTGACCAGTATGATCCGCATTGGCAAAGACGAGTCCGACGACGGGTACCTGTTCATGGCGACCACCAAGGGTACCGTCAAGAAAACGCCGCTCAAAGACTACGCCAATATCCGCACAACGGGGCTCATCACGATCAACCTCGATGACGGCGACGAGTTGCGCTGGATCCGACGCAGCAGCGGTGATGACGAGATCGTTATGTCGACCAGCTTCGGTCAAGCCATCCGCTTCAAAGAATCCGACGCTCGGCCGATGGGCCGCAGCGCGCGCGGTGTCCGCGGTATCCGCCTGCGCCCCGGTGACGTCGTCGTCGGTATGGACCTGGCGCTGAGCGACCGCAACATGCTCGTCATGAGCCAGTTCGGCTACGGCAAGCTGACCAAAGTCAGCAATTTCCCGACGCACAAGCGTGGTGGGGTTGGTATCAAAGCCGGTGTCGTCAACAAAAAGACAGGCAACATCGTCACCGTCACCAGCCTGGAGCCGACCGCTCACGAAGTCCTGATGATTTCGATGCAAGGCCAGACCATTCGGGTCGGCCTGGCAGACATCCCGACACTTGGCCGCACGACGCAGGGTGTGCGTGTCATGCGGCTGCGCGACGCCGACACCGTTACCAGCATCGGCTTCATTCCCGAGCAGACCGAAGCGCTGATCGAAGAAGTCGGTGAGTTAGATGAAACGGACGAGGTCGCCGAAGAATGATTCCGGAAGTATCGGCTTACTTCATCGCGACCATCGTGGCCTTCACATCGGCGCAGGGCATTAAGTACTTGCTCAATCAGCGCGCTAAAACGACCGGTGTCGTCGGCTGGCGACAGCTGTATATGTCGGGCCGGATGCCGAGCGCCCACACGGCAACGATGTTTTCGCTGGCAACGGTGGTCGCCCTGCGTGACGGCCCGGAATCTGGCTTGTTCGCCGTCACGACGGTCATCGCCTTCATCACGGCCTACGACGCCATGATGAGCCGCCGCAGCAGCGGTGAGCAGGGCATGGCGCTGCAAAAACTATTGACCCTCAGTCCATTTAGCAAAGACCCGCTGCCATACGTCGCCCAAGGACACAAACCACTCGAGGTCTTGGCCGGTGGCGTCCTCGGCGTCCTGATCGGTCTTGTCGTCGGTCTTTCCATAAGCGTTTAGTATACTTTGTATAGTAAATATGTGGTTAAATCTACATCAAAGCGTGATTGAAATCATCCTGTTTGATGTCACCCTGGTCCGGCCCACGCCAAACACTTCTTTTGGCGGAACTCGCTGACCCGCCAACTGTCTGCCAATTTTTATCTTGGGTCAGCTCAGCGGGCAACGCTGAGTCCCGCCAAAAGAACGTCTGGCCGCGACCCGGCTAACGCATCGAGGGATGGTATTGTGATCCCGGAGCTTTGCCCGAAGGGCAATAAAAACCGCAGTTAATTGATGCCGGGTATCTGGCACCGCCCGAGACAGCTAACCACCCAGACGGCGAGTCAATTGCGAGGACATGTCAAAACCATGCAACTAATAAAATGGGTTTTGACCGGTTCTGAACCCGTCTGGGTTCAGGTTCGTTCCGCAGCGACGCCGGATGGGCGGTGGGGTGTCCCGGCGTGGTGACGGCTACCCTAGCTGTTTTGTTTCTTTTGCAGCAATGCACAAAAGAAAGCTTTGGTTCTTTGGCAAAAGAATATGTGGTTGGTTCTGGGCCACCAGAACACGTCACTAAAATGAAAAGCGCCCACCCAGGGAGCGAGCGCTCCACCCGGATGGGCGATGACAGTGCCGGGATCCATCTTGTGACCAGGCGAATCAGACGTACGCCTAAAGCGTGAAGGCTCGAAGGCCTTCCGCGGAAAGCATGTCGACGATCGACTGTCGTACTTTGTTGGCGTCGACGTGATCATTGAGGGCGACGGATACCTCTGACGATTTCATTGCGTCGCCACGCAACTGTGCACCTGCGTACGGTCGATGATGAACTTGACGTTACGTCGTTCGATTGTACCCAGGGACGACAGGTCGATTGAGAATGACTTATGGATCCGACTGACGTGAACAGACCGACGTGATGACGGTGATGCCATTGAAAGTACTCCGCTCTCGAGTGGAAAGGACAAAGATACTATACATTATTTATAAGTATTTGCAAACAAATATGAATATTAATCAACGCAGCAAAAGATAATTCACCAAAATTACCCCTTGACCCATCTGTTGCCAAGGCGTATGCTGGGAAGCAGTCTGATTGCACAAGTAGTCAGGGAGAATATGAACATTCACAATTTGGCAGTGCAAGTCAATTTTGTCAGTTAATTCCAATGATTTCTGCTTCGGCAGGAGTCATTTTTAGTGGACAGCAGATCATCACTTCGGTGTCGTGAAACATCCACTTCTTTTATGGAGAGTTTGATCCTGGCTCAGGATGAACGCTGGCGGCGTGCCTAATACATGCAAGTCGAGCGGCAGCGAGTTTTGCACTGTTTTTTCAACCCGGACAGGACGTTGATTTTGTTTACAAAATCAACCTACTACCCGAAGAATGAACGCATTGAGATGAAGTCAATCTCAAGAATGCGGTAAATTTGTTGAAGAAATAGTGCAGAATGTCGGCGAGCGGCGGACGGCTGAGTAACGCGTGGGAACGTGCCCCAAAGTGAGGGATAAGCACCGGAAACGGTGTCTAATACCGCATATGGTCTTCGGATTAAAGCTTTCGAGCGCTTTGGGAGCGGCCCGCGTCCTATTAGATTGTTGGTGAGGTAAAGGCTCACCAAGTCGACGATGGGTAGCTGGTCTGAGAGGATGATCAGCCAGACTGGAACTGAGACACGGTCCAGACTCCTACGGGAGGCAGCAGTAAGGAATCTTCCACAATGGGGGAAACCCTGATGGAGCAACGCCGCGTGCAGGATGAAGGCCTTCGGGTCGTAAACTGCTTTTATAAGCGAAGAATATGACGGTAACTTATGAATAAGGGTCGGCTAACTACGTGCCAGCAGCCGCGGTCATACGTAGGACCCAAGCGTTATCCGGAGTGACTGGGCGTAAAGAGTTGCGTAGGCGGCTCGTAAAGCGAATAGTGAAACCTGGTGGCTCAACCATTCAGACTATTATTCGAACTCACGAGCTCGAGAGTGGCAGAGGTACCTGGAATTTCTTGTGTAGGAGTGAAATCCGTAGATATAAGAAGGAACACCAATGGCGTAGGCAGGGTACTGGACCATTTCTGACGCTAAGGCACGAAAGCGTGGGGAGCGAACCGGATTAGATACCCGGGTAGTCCACGCCGTAAACGATGGATGCTAGCTGTGGGGGGTATCGACCCCCTCCGTAGCGAAGCTAACGCGTTAAGCATCCCGCCTGTGGAGTACGGCCGCAAGGCTAAAACATAAAGGAATTGACGGGGACCCGCACAAGCGGTGGAGCGTGTTCTTTAATTCGATGATAAACGAAGAACCTTACCAGGGTTTGACATCCCGAGAATTTTGCCGAAAGGCGAGAGTGCTTTATTGAACTCGGTGACAGATGATGCATGGCCGTCGTCAGCTCGTGTCGTGAGATGTTTGGTTAAGTCCATCAACGAGCGCAACCCTTGTTAGTAGTTGAATTTTTCTACTGAGACTGCCCCGGTAACGGGGAGGAAGGAGGGGATGATGTCAGGTCAGTATTTCTCTTACATCCTGGGCTAGAAACGCGCTACAATGGCCGGTACAACGGGCAGCCAACCCGCGAGGGGGAGCAAATCCCAACAAAACCGGTCCCAGTTCGGATAGCAGGCTGAAACTCGCCTGCTTGAAGTCGGAATCGCTAGTAATCGCAGATCAGCATGTTGCGGTGAATACGTTCCCGGGTCTTGTACACACCGCCCGTCAAACCATGAAAGTGACCAACACCCGAAGTCCGATTTATCGGCCTAAGGTGGGGGGCATGATTGGGGTTAAGTCGTAACAAGGTATCCGTACCGGAAGGTGCGGATGGATTACCTCCTTTCTAGGGAGTATGATGCCCACAGTCGAAGCAATTCACTGTGGAGCTAGGTCGGTCTCGTCAGTAGGCATGAGCTTACCGACTGATTTATCCTAAGTAGCAATACGAGGGACGAGACGAAGTTCACCTTTTACCGGCAGAAGAAGGCTTGCACTGTTAAGTTGTGAAACACTAAAAACCACTCCATAAGGGGTGGTTTTTTGGTGTTTCAACGTTTACGTGCTAGGTTGAATGCAATCACTCACAGAGAGGTGAAGTACATGGGAGATATTCGTAGACGCCGCCCTAGCGGCGTGCCAGATAACGAGCTGATGCGTACGATCCGCAAGAAGCAGGCTGAGGCTAATCAGTCACAACGAGGCAAGTTCGAGGAGAAGGAAGCCAAGCTCGCCAGGGCCGGCTACACCAGGAGGCGCTGGGGAACTCACAGTAGATTTCCTGCCGAACTAAGGTACCGTGCACATGGGCCCTGTGGCCTGTCTGTTTCGGACCCATTCGTGCACGATCCGTTGTGTCCGGCCAACGGCAACAGTCGCACTACGCCACTACTGAGCGAACTACGATAGGAGATTGATATGGCAGGCATGAACGATCAGGAAGCGTACGATCTGGCATTGGCCAAGTACGCGGAGCTCAAGTCACTTGGACTACGACCCGGTCCATTGGCCGAGCAGATCAACCGGGAGACCGGCTGCGGTATGGATGCGGCCCGACTCGTGGTCGCCGCGGGCTGAGTACAAGGGTTTCAGCCGGTTGCACCCTTAAGCAACCGGTATTTTTATGCCGTCACATTGACTTTTACTACTATTTATGATAAAATTTTAAGATAGCCTGACTGGATCCGCCAGCGGGTATGGACCTGAAAGCAGGGAAGATGAGAGCAATTGTGACGGTCCTCGGTGTCGGCACCGAGGAGACAACAGTGCAGTTTCACCGCGCCACTGATGGCGAGCTCGTGGACGGCTACACGCTGCGGACATCAACGCCACGACTGGTGATGGCGGATGTCACCCAGAACCTGAAGCAGCGGTTCGGTTCGCTGCCCAGGGCCGAACGTCACGCTGCGATGGGGGTCTTCGTCGCCTCTCCCCCGAGCAAGTACGGCGTGCAAGAGGCATGGGAAGATCACCGCATTTACCGCGAAGCCCTAGGCAATCTGATTGCTCGAGTGACGTTGGTGCATGGTGAGGACAGGCCGCGCGCCGACTTGGAGACCGCCCTCAGGCAAGCACGCATGCTCGTGCCGGGTCACTTGCGGGGTTAATCGCGCTTGAACGGTTCTAAGGTTTCTGCCGGTTGCACCCCAAGCAACCGGCTCTTTTATTTGTGGTATAGTAAGCCACTGTCTCAAATGAGATCGAACATTACGAAAGGAGGGCCCGCATGCAGTTACTCGATCGGTTCACAAGGTTGCCGCGATGGACACGCTCACATGGCCTTCTGGCCTTCATGGCACTACTAGGTTGTCTGGTGGTAGCATCGTGTTCCAACGCAGGCGCCGAGCGCTACCCGACCCACACCGTCACCGCGACGGTTTACTGGGCGGGCGAGGGTGCGACGCGCGCTAATGACAAGATCAGCAATGTCCCATCGGCCTGGTCGAAGAACACCATCGCTGACTTCGGTTGTATCGACCGCCCAAATGGTCGAACATGCACGCCGCGGCATAACCCGTTTTACGCGGCGTTGCCAGCCAACGAGTTCGAGAAGAGGACCAAGCAAAACCCGGATGGCTTGATCGAAGCTGCCCGCAAGGCGTCGCCCTGGGCGAAGCAGCAGGTTGGCCCGAAACAGTCATTGTTCAAGGGGCGCTGGATCGCAGTAACGGCCAATGGTCGCACCGCGTACACGCAGTGGCACGACGCCGGGCCATGTAGCCAGGGCGACCGCGCCTGTGAACGTGACTACGACTACGTGTTCGGCACGGCCAAGCCAGTCAACCGCTTCGGTGAGAAAGCAGGCATCGACCTGTCGCCGGACGCTGCGAAGTACCTGCGCATCGGTGGGAGCGGTAAGGTTAGTTGGCGGTTCGTTGACGAATCCGACGTGCCAAGCGGCCCATGGAAGCGCTATCCAGCGATCACGAACCAAACCAGGTTCTGATCTCAGGTCTCGGCATCGCCAAGAGACATCAGGGGCGGTCCAATCGGGGCCGCCCCTTTAAACATTTGTCACGGCCTCTGTTTGTTTGCTACAATGACGCCTGACTTTACTGCACGATTTAACAAGATTGTGGCTGATGGGGCATTAGCTCAGTTGGCTAGAGCACCTGCTTTGCAAGCAGGGGTGAAGATTGCCAGTGGCAATCTGCAAGGCCGTCAACTCTCGAAAACTGGTTTTCGAAGATGTTGCGGAGGGGTCGCGGAACGTGACCGTCTGTTCGATGGTACGGTGTTCATTTATAATCAAACGCAAGATCATAGCTGCTGGGGCATTAGCTCAGTTGGCTAGAGCACCTGCTTTGCAAGCAGGGGGTCGTCGGTTCGAGCCCGACATGCTCCACCAGCTGTGATTTTCAAATATGTGGTTAAGAATTTGTGGGCGATTAGCTCAGCTGGTTAGAGCGCGTCACTGATAATGACGAGGTCGGAGGTTCGAGTCCCTCATCGCCCACCAAATTCTTGATCATATACCTAGACCGGCAACTGAAGGGGTCGAGTCCCTCATTACCCACCAGTTTCTACTTAATCTCATCGTCTTAGGTAAATTTAGCCGCTATCTTGTCCACTCAGGTGGTTGCAGGTGTGTTGTTGTATCAAATTCACGGTAATCGTTCGTGATTTCTTCTCCTATGGCAATGTCCCGGTTTGCCATGAAATAAGGCTCAGAGGATACATTGACGTCAAATTTGACCGAGATATTGTTACGGTCGCTATGATTCGTAAAGCAGGCCGGATCGTTTGGCGGTGGGCAGATCCATAAGCCAGACCAAGGCGATAAATAGGCAGAATGCTGCAACTCCGCTTTTTGCACTGTGTCCATCGTCTCGAACTGGTCAACTGTAAAAGACAGGTCATAGCCTGGTTCGTATTTCCAGACGATAGTACCCTTGGGTATTCGTTGTGATGCGAAAACACCCGTACCGTCAATTTCGGATTTTTTCAGCTCAGTTTTCGGGATATACATACTCTTAGTATAGAATGGGCCGAAACTATTTGACATAAACAGTATATGTGATATGTTTAAATTAGTAGTAGGTCAGCGGGAAACCGACGTTTCCGTCCATTGCGGTTGCTACACGAAGAAACTAGTAAGCTAGTGCCTTCGTGTGCAACCGTTTTTGTATACGAAGACGCGGAAAGGGTGATTATGGAACAATCACGACCAACGCATGAAACCGAAAGGAACCGAGAAATGGGCTTGAAGCGAATGACTGAACAAGAACTGATGAACAGGCTTCACGGCGGCGCACAAGACTGGGAGCCTATACAACAAGAGCGGCTCGTGGCAGCGTATGAACTGGCTGCGCGACTCCATGAAGATGATCGACACAAAGACGTACCGTATATCTACCATTTACTGCGCGTCGCCAATCGATTGCAGGGCTATCTTGAAGTGAAAGACCCAACTGTGATCATCAGCGCATTGCTACACGACAGTGTCGAAGACCATCCGGCCAAAATGATCGAGACCCTCGGTGAAAATGTGCAAACCAGTGATCCGGTCGAGCTACAGGCAGCCGCGCTGGCATGCATAGAGACCGCCTTTTCACCCGATGTTGCTGCACTGGTCGCGCGGGTGACGAATCCACCGACACCCGATCAACCGCGTACATATGACAAGGGGCTGCACGCCTACGCCGAGAAGGTCGAATCTGCGATCGAGACCGTCGAGGGCTTCTTGCTCAAATTTTCCGACTGGTGTGACAACGGTGTCGGCGTGAAACATGACATCGTGGGGCAAGGGGTGAAGCATGACCATTTCAGAACTAAATACGGCCTGGTGCTGCCATTGTTCGAGACGCGTGCTGCCCAGCCAGATATTCAGGCATTTTTGACACCAGCAGCCAAGCAGTACGTCAGTCGTCAGCTCGAGCTCGGACGTCAACGACTGCGAGTACCGGTCGAATAAAACGTTAGATGAAGCTATTGAAGTGGGGTGTGTAGACGGCCACGGCTCGGACGACGTCTTCATCGTGCGACAGACGAATGACTTCGTCAGCCTCTGTTTCTCGAAACGACAGGGCGACGAGATACTGGCGCAATTTTGTCTCGGTAAAATCGTTCAAGATAGTCCGTGTCAGCTCATACCAACGCTCGACGTCCGTTTGTGCAACCCCAAATGGGTTGGTGCTGGGTGTCGTTAGCAAATGCTTCGCCTCATTTTTGCTACCTGAAAATGAGGCGAAAAACCGGTCTTCGGCAATTTTTAGCGCTACCGAGGCGAGCGGGTAACTATGAAGGCACGCTAAGTCATAGGCGTCGTGGCGGATCTGTTCGGTGACATGATCGACGTAGGCGTGGTATAGGACACCTGCCCACAACGGGTCGTCGGTCGACGTCACTTGGCTGAGCAGCGAGACATCTGGGTGTGATGCTTGTCGACCGACCACACCGAGATAGCGAATGTCAGGCAACAGTGATCCGGCAACGAACAAAGCCCGGTCAGTGTCGTGACTATCCGCGTACTGGTCGGCGAGGAGATAGTGGGTATAGGGACCGGCCATTGGTGCGTTGCCTTTCGGGTTTGAGGTAGTTGAGGTCAGTATACCAGTGGTAGACTAAACCTATCCCGCTCACTACTATGGAAGGCGTGATTGTAATGGGATGTGACAGGCAGTTCGACGTGTCCAAGGCGAAAGAGCCCAAGCCCAGGCCGGGTAAAGAAAACGGCAACACCCCACTCCCGGGAGGATCACTGGTGCTGGGGTTATTGTCCGTAATCAATGGCGGTAATGGTGATTACGCCCCCAGGCACCGTCGCTAATCCGGCTCGCTGACCAAGAAGGTCCGACCCCGTCTGCAATAGACGGGGTCTTTCAATTTTGGTTTGTTTAAGCGGATTGACGAGCTATACCAAAAGTATATACTTGTGGTATGAACAAAGTCGCCATCATCAATCTGAAAACCGATCCGGCGTTGAAAAAAGCCGCCGCTGAGGTCGCGGATAAGCTAGGTATTAGCATCAGCGCAGTATTAAATAACGAACTAAAACGCTTCGCGGCCGAACAAAGCGTCACGTTTGACATGCCCGAAGTCCCGAACGCTAAGACGGCCAAGCAACTGGCGTCGTCGCGTAAGCAGATTGAGGCGGGTGACTACTACGGGCCCTTTGATACGGCCGAAGACTTGGTCGCTTCTTTGCATAGCCACATAGACACCAACTAGCACTTGATGAAAGCAGGATATTCTAAGCAGTTTTTGCGGCAGTATACGAAACTTCCGCCGAAAATTAGGCAAAAGGCTGATGATCGTCTACGGCTATGGCAGGCGGATCGGTTCGACCCACTGTTACGAGACCATCAGCTAAAGGGAGAGTTACAGCACTACCGCAGCATTGACATTACCGGCGATTATCGAGCACTATATTCGGTTAATGATCACGTCGCTCTATTTGAAACGAT
>DASVSL010000030.1:0-5970 GCA_036388095.1 Saccharimonadales bacterium (SeqCode)
CGAGCCGACGACCAGTGCCGCTGTCACTGAACAAAAAGCTGCCGAACAAAAGAAAGCTGCCGAGCAGAAAAAAGCCGCCGAGCAAAAAGCTGCGGCGGACAAGAAAGCTGCCGAGCAAAAAGCTGCTGCCGATAAGAAGGCCGCCGAGCAACAAGCGGCCCAGGCAAAGCCTCAGCCAGTTACACCTGCGCCTGCTGCACCGCAGACGTCAACCGATACGGTGGCTCAGACCGGACCATCCGACGACCAGGTTGTGCCTGCCACCGTCGCGAGTACCGGCCCGGCGAGCGCGCTGACGAGCACCGCTGCCGTCGCAGTCCTTGGCTTCGCCGGACTCTACGCACGCCGCGCCTCACAGGCCCGTCTGCGCTCCGCTCTTCATCGCTAGCCGCCCCGGTTGCACGTCGGTCCTCTAAAGGGTATGATAGAGGTACTTCTTTGCGGGCATGTTTGCTGTCGGGCCTGAGTCTATCAGCTCCGTAGATAGTATGTGTGCAAAGAAAATACACTACGAAAGGAGTCTGGCAGAACTCTACACGAATCTGCCACAGTACACATCTTATGGCTACAGCAATCACAATGGACGAGCTCTTAGCTGACAACACCGTTGCCGGCCTGACTGCCGGTGAAATCACCACCGGTACCATCATGAGCGTCCGCAAACACGAGGTCCTTATAGACCTTGGTCCTCTCGGTATCGGGTTTGTCCCGCGCCGCGAGATCGGCTTCGGCCAAAAGCTCGAAGAAGGCACCGAAGTCACGGCTTCTATCGTCGACACCGAGCTTGAAAACGGCTACGCGCTGCTCAGCCTGCGTAAAGCCGCCAAAGACCGCGGCTGGGACGAAGTCCAACGTATGGTCGACGACGCTGACACTATCGAGGTGACGGCCTACGACGCCAATCGCGGCGGACTACTGATCGAACTGGAAGGCGTCCGCGGCTTCCTGCCGGTCTCGCAGTTATCGGCCGAACACTATCCACGCGTCGGCAGCAACGACAAAGACGAAATCTTGCAACGGCTGAGCGCCCTGGTGAGTAAGCCGATCCGTGTTCGGATCCTCGACGCCGACCGCAAGACGAATAAACTCATCTTCAGCGAAAAAGAAGCCATCAAAGAAGGCCTGGCCGAGCGCTTTGCTCAGCTCAAGGTTGGTGACACTGTTAAGGGTGTTGTTACTGGTGTGGTCGACTTCGGCGCCTTCGTCAATGTCGAAGGCATCGAAGGCCTGATTCACATCAGCGAAATCAGCTGGGAACGCGTCAACAACCCGAGCGACTATGTCCATGTCGGTGACCGGGTCGATGCCAAGATCATCGCGATCGACAAAGACCGCCTCAGCCTCAGCCTCAAGCAACTCCAGGCCGACCCATGGCTGAGCGAAGTCGAGGCCTTCAGCCGCGGCAGCACCGTCGATGGTACCGTGACCCGAATCACGCCATTTGGCGCCTTCGTCCAGATCAGCCCAGCCGTCGAAGCCCTGGTCCACGTCAGTGAACTTGGTGACGGTGGTGGCGACCCTGAAAAAGTCTTCAAGCTCAACGAGCGCAAGTCGTTCAAAGTCCTCGACATCGACAAGGACTCACGCAAAATTTCTCTTAGCCTCAAAAAATAGTTCAATTACGAAAGGAGCCACCGATGGCTGAAAAAGTCCTCCACGTCGCCGAGACCATCACCGTCGGTGAGCTGGCTGAACAACTCGATTTGCCGGTAACCAAACTGGTCGGCGAGTTGTTCCGTAACGGCATTGCCGCCACGGTTAATCAACGAATTGACATTGAAACTGCCCAGATCATCGTCGATGAGCTGGAACTCGATGTGCGGCTTGAACAAAAAGCTGCTTCAGAAGAAATCAAGCCACGCGTCGTCCGTGAACTCGGCACCAGTGCAGCCGAGCGCCCGCCAATTGTCGCCGTTATGGGCCACGTTGATCACGGCAAGACGAGTCTGCTCGATGCATTGCTCGACACGACCGTCGTCGATAATGAGGCCGGTGGTATTACGCAGCACATTAGTGCCTACCAGACCGTTAGTAATAATCGATCAATTACGCTGCTCGATACCCCTGGTCACGAAGCGTTTTCGGCTCTGCGGCAGCACGGCGCGGCGCTAACCGACGTCTGTATCATCGTTGTTGCCGCCGATGACGGTGTTAAACCGCAAACCATCGAAGCTATCAAGTTCGCCCGCAGCGCGAACGCCCGTATGGTCGTTGCCATCAACAAGATGGATAAAGAGACCGCCAACCCCGGCCTCGTTAAAGGTCAGTTAGCCGAGCATCAGGTCATCAGTGACGACAAAACATGGGGTGGTGACGTCCCGATGGTCGAAGTCAGCGCTAAAACCGGCAAGGGACTCGACGAACTGCTCGATACCGTCTTGCTGGTCACCGATCTTGAAGAGCTCAAGGCTGACATCGATGTCCCGGCCGAAGGTCTGGTCATCGAAAGCCACATGGAAACCGGCAAAGGCCCAGTCGTCAGCGTCCTGGTCCAACACGGTATCCTCAAAGTTGGTCAGTTCGTTGTCTCTGGCATGACCTACGCCAAAGTCCGCACCCAGCTCGATTACGCTGGCCGCACTATGGTGAGCGCCGGTCCGGCAACGCCTGCGACCATTACCGGCTTCAAAGACGTGCCAAGCTTTGGTGATCAGTTCATCGTCGTCAAAAACGAGAAAGCCGCTCGGGCAGCCGTCGCCGTTAACAAGATCAGCCTCGACCGCGACCGTGTCCGTACCGACGTCTCCGGCGCCGACTTGATTCGTATGATGAACAAAGCCGCCACTACTCAGGACGTCAACGTGCTAGTGCGGGCCGACGTGCAGGGGTCTTTGACCTCAGTTACCGACAGTCTGAAACTGCTCGAAAACGACGAACTTGTTGTCCGTATCCTCAGTAGTGCCGTCGGTAACATCACCGAAAACGACGTTCGCCAAGCCGCTAGTTCTGGTGCCATCATTTATGGGTTTAATATCTCGTTGCCGCCCGCCGTCAAACGCCAGGCCGCCCGCGACAAGGTCAGCATCCGCATCTTTAGGGTCATTTATGAGCTGCTCGACGATGTCCGCGCCGTCATGGAAACCATGCTCGCCCCCGAAATCGTCGAGACGGAACTTGGTGAACTCAAGGTCCTGGGCGTCTTCCGGACCACCAAAGACTCTGTCATTTGTGGCGGTGAAGTCCTGAAAGGCAAGATTCAACCTGACACGCTGGCCCGTCTGATCCGCGGCGGCGAAACGGTGTCAGAGGTAAAGGTCCGCAAAGTTCAGCGCCAGCAACAAGAGGCCAAAGAGGTCTTCGAAGGCGAGCAGTGTGGCCTTGAACTGTCGACGACTGGCAAGCAGACCATCGAGATTGATGACCGGTTGCAACTGTTCAGCCGCGAACTCCGCCAACGCACGCTCAGTTAAGTATTCCTATCTCTGTTCAATAGACCCGGTCACGATGGCTGGGTCTATTGACATTTTAACGAATTTATGCTAAACTAAAAGTATTCACTATCGTTTTCGGGTGGGTCCGGAGACAGCAGTCAAACGAAAAGCGGCCGCGATGAGGCACGTTCACAATCTGGTACGGTCCGCATTAACTACGCGGACCACTGTCAAATCATGTCAATTCATGAACCCGCCAAAGCTCTCATCAGAGTTCGTGTGGGTGAACCTACTCGGGGCCCTTGGGGCGTAGAGCGGGGTGCGGACGGCCCCGCCCCCGGCTCTACGCTCTGAGTTCAACTCGCGTAGGTGACAGATAGCTATTTATTTTTGAACCCTCGACTATGGCGTCGTGTCGGCCACTCGGTTGACCGATGTAGCGCCATAGTCGTAGGGAACTGCAGACCCCACGACACCATTTGGTCCCTCCCGGGACTGGCTGCCAGCGTGAACACACGTTGGTATACCCACTCATTCCCAGAAGGGGATAGACCATGCCAACTTTCAGAGAACTGCTAGGACACGACGTCACGCTCGAGGACCTCGCTGACGAAGCGCAGAAGCGCAAGGAAGCAAAGGCCGAAGCAGACCGTCTGGCCGCCGAAGCCGCCGAGAAGGAAGAACGTCGGCAAGCTGCCGAGCGTCTCGCTGCCGAGCGCACTGAGACGAAGGAAGTTGCCGGTGAGCACACGCTTGTGCTCATGGACCTCATCGCACCGGTGCTCAACCCGAGCGACGAAGACGAGGCGTCCGACACCACGCGTATCGATCACGTCACCCTGATCAGCCGGATCAAGACCGCGACAGGTATTCTCGAGGGCACCGAGCAGCCGACCCAGGCTGTCCCGGACCCCGAGCCCGCCACGGTTTCTGCGCCAGCCCCCAAGGCTGACGCAGGTGCCCCATCGGCACCGAGCCCTGAGCTCAGTGACGGTGAGGCTGCGATTCTCGCGCTCGTGCATGAGGATCCCGACCGCTTCTCGATCACCTACATCGCCGGCGAACCCGTTATCCACGATAGTCAGTGGTCAAGGTTGCTCAAGAAGCAACGTGACGAGCGAAAGGCCGCAAGCCCGACCAAGAAGCCGCCAACGCAGCCGTCCGAGCAGGCTTCACCGCCCGCAACGACAACGACGGAAGCAGCGGCGTCCGCGCCAGTCTCCGCGCCAGCTGCCACTGCCTCCGGTTCGACAGCTACTCCGCCGGCCTCACCGCCAGCACCGTCTTCGTCAACACCGCCTGCACCCGCCCCGGCGACGTCTGCGGCCACTTCGGACCCAACGGACGAGGCACGCAACAGGGCCAAGGCCGCCATGGCTGGAATTGCTGCAAGGGCGGCGGAGAAGGCGAAGGACGCTCCATCGACCACGCCGGCCACCCAGGCCGACAAGGTCAAGACCGATCCTGCTCCAGCCACCCCGTCTGCCGCGTCGCCCACTTCGGACGACAAGGACAAGTCGGGTTCGACCGAGGCGAAGGCCAAGGACGGACGAGCCCATGCAGGCTCAGCCCGATTCGGACGACCAAGCCGATGACTCGTCGAAGGACGATAAGGGCGCACAGCCCGCATCAGACGACGGCGGTGTCATCGGCAAAAGCGTCTCTAGTATAACGGGCGTCCTGAAGAACGCGCTCAAGTAAAACACCATTCCCTCTATCGAAAGGAACTGACCATGGACGTCCTCTGGGGACTCATCACGGTCGATTGGGGGTGGTTTGTGCCGCTCCTGCTCACCTTCATCATCGTCGGCATCTTCATCGCAATTGCCGTCGTGTTCGGTCGCAAAGTCCCGTTCTTGTGGCTGCTGCCAGCCATTCTGCTCGCGTGGGGAAAGCCCGATTGGAACTTTCATGGTGGCTTTTTCGGCAACCTCATCGGGTTCATCGTGTGGGTTGTGTTTTGGGGGACGGTCGTCTACGCCATGTCGACAATCTTCAAAGACAGCCCGACATGGCGCCCGAAGTTGCCGCTGCAGCTGCTGCTCGGTTTCATCGGCCTACTGCTAGTGTTGACTGTCTTGTCGAGCCTGAACGGATCGCCGGAAACGTCGACGCAGACAGCGGTCGTGACGAGTGTCCCGAGCGAGACGGTCGCCCCCGAGGTTCCCGACAACTGCCCTCCGGGGGAGACGAAGTATCTCGGTCCTGAAGATTCCGATGCCTGTTACGCGCCCGAGGATCAAGAGGAATCGCCGTCGCCCGCACCGCAACCCAGCGGTGGAGTCGACTGCCAAGAAGGGCATTACGTCTCGTTCGACCGCTCCCCAGCGGCGCGGCAAGCCCGGCTCGCGCTCACCGACGAGTTCAACGGTCGCATTCCGGATGTGGAAGCGTTTCGGGACATCGTGGCGCGATTGGCGATGCACGAAACGGGTACGTTCTTTAAGGCCTACGTCAAGAGCCCCTGGCAACAGAAGGGCGACAACGTGCTCACCGAGCGGAACATCGCCGACGGCCACGATTGTTACGGCCCCGTTGCCATCAGGGCGTACAATGACTGGCTGCCGTCGTGGCAGCGCGCCGACATCTCGCCCGACGG